>JAIOQG010000206.1 GCA_021413465.1 Alphaproteobacteria bacterium
ACGACGGTGTTCGACGGCACGCTCGCGGGTGATGACGTTTCGGGTACCTTCACCGAAGGCGAAACGACCGGCGCCTTCCACCTCGTCCGCGCGGCGCCGCCGGCACCGATTTCGAAGCGCGAGGTCAGCTTTGCAAACGGCGACGTGAAACTGGCCGGCGAAATGGTGTTGCCGGAAGGCCCCGGCCGTCATCCGACGATCGTTTTCCTGCACGGCTCGGGCGGCGAGGGCCGATGGGCCTCGCGCTACCTTGCAAGAAAATTCGCTCAGCAAGGGTTTGTGGCGCTCGTCTACGACAAGCGCGGCGTGGGCCAATCGACCGGCGAGTGGAAGCAAGCGGGCCTTGAAGAATTGGCCGCCGACGCGGTCGCCGGTGTCCGCTTTTTACAAACCCAACCCGAAGTCGACCCGACCAGCATCGGCGTCTACGGCCACAGCCAAGGCGGAACGCTGGCGCCCTTGGTCGCTGTCGGCGAACCGACGCTGGCATTTATCATCGCCTCGGCCGCCAGCGGCCTCGATCCGGCGGAAACCGAAATCTACAGCGTCGAAAATTCGATCGGGCTGCCCGAACTCACCGATGTCGAACGCGCCGACGCGCAGCGCTTCGTGCGCGAAATCGTCGAAGTGGCATATCATGGCCGCGATCGCGCCGATCTCGATGCGATGGCCAAGGAATTCGGCGATCGCGCCTGGTACTTCAAGCCGCCGCCGCCGGACGATTCCTATTGGTCGATCTCGCGTAAAATTGCCGCGTTTCGACCACTCGACCAATGGCGCCAAGTGCGTGTGCCCGTGCTTCTCGTCTTCGGCAGCCATGACGAGCGTGTGCCGCCGGTCAGAAGCGCGGACGCGATTGTCGCCGCGCTAAAATCGGCGAGCAATACCAAGGTCACGCTCAAGATGTTTCCCAACGCCGCTCACACACTCAAGATCGTTCCGCAAATCCCCCCGAACGGCTGGAGCAAGAGCGTGCCCGACTACGCCGGCACTTTGGTCAACTGGGCTCGCGCACAAGACTGAGCCACTAGCGCGCGTAGCAATCGATCGGCGCTGGCGCGTCCGCCTGTGACGTGCGCAAGGCCTGACCGTTCACGGCGTCCAGCGTCGCCGCCAGTGTCTCGGCCTGACGCAAGTTGAAAGCAAGCCATGGCGCCTTGTTCAGCATGTAGTCGCATGATTGGGGGTTGAGAACCCAATTCATAGGCGCCGCTTCGCCCTTTGACGTGTCCGGTTTGGGCAAGGCGATGTGGATCATGCGCACCTTGGGATCGCCTTCTTCGCCGGTCTGCGCGCGGCAAAAATCGCGCCGCAAGATATTAAGCGCGTCGCGGCCGTGCGCCGTGCGCGTCGCGGCAAGCCCAAATATAGGCGCCAGAGACTGCGGCACGATCGTCTGGTCTTGCGGCTTCAATTCGCCAGCCATCCCCGCGATTTGCGTCGCGACGCAACGTTCGGCGGCCTTGGGCTCGTCGCAACGGATGGTAACTTGCGTGCCGTTGGCATGAGTGTCTTCCAGCATCGTCCGGCAGGCCCCGCCTTTCGCCCGCGGCGCCTGATCCGCATCGAGATCGTTGCTGATCACAACGACAACGGGAACGACCTCGAGGCTGGGGTCCTGCGCATTCAAGTCTTCGATCGCGCGCGCCAATTCCCATACCGTTCGCGCGCCGTAATTCTCGAAATAACCGCCATCGATAATTTGATAGGCCGTCGCGCCGTCCGCATTGGTGCTTACGAAGCGGCCCGCCGGCGAAATGAATGGAAAGCGTGCCGAATTCGTCACCGCCGTCGCCATCCGCACGTCGTGCGAAACAAGTTGGATAAGATCGCCGCTGTCGGGGAACAGAGCCTCTGCCTGCGACCACCGTATCGTCGAGGTGATCATGCGCTTGCCCGAGCCGACATCGGTGCCGTTCAGCAAGAGGTGCGGCAGAAGTTCGACCGGCATCTGGCTGTCGCTTTGCGGCGAGAAACGCAGCGCCAAAAATCCGGACGGCACATGCCGCGGCACTGCGAAGCCTTTGTTGTCGTCCCACAGGCTCTCGAATGTGTGTTCGAGCGCCACGTTGCGATCGGGAATGCCGGCCCACGTCCACAGCGGCCCGATCATGCTGCCGAACATGTCGTTCAAGAAGTAGGTCGAGATGGTCGCCGACAACAGGTCTTTGGTCGCAAACCGCGCCAGCGCCTGGCGCGTATCCTTGTCGTCCCAGTCGAGCGCGCCATCCTCGCGCCCGCGCGCCCGCAGCATGTGCGCATAGGTGGCCGCGCCCAAACTGCCGCCCGACACGCCGCTAACGGCAAAGACGTGGCGCCCGAAATCGCCATTGGTTTTGTTGTCGAGCATGCGCATCGCCGCCAGCATCCAAACGGCGGCACGGCTGGCACCGCCTTCCGCTGCGACGATGATGACGGGGATGCGCCCGCTCGGCCGGCCCGAAACGCGCCGGCGTGCCGCCACCCATTCCTGCAGCGCGGCCCGCAAGTCGGGGCGGCATATCCCACGCACGCCGCCTTGCGCGAGTGCCGTTGACGCGCAAGCTTGTTGACCTGCCGGCTCACTGATCGGCGTTGTCGTCAGGCGCACGACATGCTTATCCAACACCCACGGCGGCGACAGAAACCACAGGCCTAGCACCACCGTGCCCAGAATATTGCTGAGTCTTTTCACCCGCGGCGCCTCGCCCGGGGCGAGGTGAAAGGGATGCCCGCCATTGACGAGCCAGCGCACGAGATAAATCAAACGCTCGACGAGTCCGCGCACAATGGCCAGCGCAATCACGAGCGGCCCGACCGCGAAGGCAAGACTCGCCAGCGCCGTTGTCGGCGCGTCGAATTGTGCGATGAAGCCCGGCGCGACCCCGACGAAAATCAGCGCGACGAGACTGCATGAAAGTGAAAGCACCGCGAACGGCCAACCGAACGGCGCGTTGGCGATGATGCGGGTCGCGCGCCAGCGGGCCATCCAGGCCGGCGCATCGAATGCCCTCATCCAACGAAATTCGGTCCGGTAGACGACGAACGCAAACAACAAACCGACCAGACCGAAACTCATGAGTTCGGCGCCCAAAAGTCCCGTAAAGAAATGTCCGGTCCGCACCGCGAACAAAATGGGCAGCACCGTGATTGCGCCGGCAAACAGCAACGCCATCCGCGGCGCCCACTCTTCGGACCAGGCGATGGCGTCGTCGTCGTGCCGCGATCGGTGCAGACGAGGTTCGTCGCCGTCCGGATAATCGGAGGCGCGGAGGATTTTCTTCCGCCGAAGGCGTGCACTGTCCGTCTCGGGATGGTCGTGTCGCGCGGTCAGAGCCGCCCGTGTCCAAAACCAGGCGCTCAATCCCAACAGCGTTGCGGCGAAGGCAAACAAAAACGGTCGCGCCGAAATCGTCAATTGCCAGATCGGCGTCTCCATGCCGGCAAACATGTCGGGCATCTGCGGCGGCAGCCAAACGGCGAGAAACGCAACGAACGGCACACCGACGCCGATGGGCTCTTCGCCCCAGCGCAGAAGCAGCTGTTCCGTTCTTTTCAGGTAACGCGAAAACGACATCAGGTTCCCAAATCAGGGACGAGGCGGCGCTTTGAACGCGCAAACACCTCGCCCGCGCCGAATCAGCACGCGAGCACAAATCATTGTCTCTTGAGGGCAGGGCCGAAGTACAACCGGCGAGGCGGCTTTCACCCAGCAATGTGATCGTTGAACGCCGCGTGCGAAATTGACACTTTCAAAGTGTGAATTCGGCGGGTTGCCTTCGGATCGCTACGGCTCCATATGGGCCGAGTTCGTAGCCTTGGCGCGCGCGAATCGACCCTAGTGTGATATCGATCCGCCGACCCCCACCTTCGAGAGGCTTATCGCTTGGACTATCTATTTCAGCTCGCTGCCGATCCGGCGGCCTGGGTTGCGCTCGTCACGCTCATTGCGATGGAAGTCGTGCTCGGCATCGACAACCTGATCTTCATCTCGATCCTCACCAATAAACTGCCTGAGGCCGAGCGCGAACGCGCCAGACGCATCGGCATCAGCCTCGCTTTGATCATGCGGCTTGCTCTCTTGGGCACGATCGCGATCATCGTTCAGCTGACGGCGCCCATTTTCACCGCTTTCGGGCACGGCTTTTCGTGGCGGGATCTGATCCTCATCGCCGGCGGTCTCTTCCTTGTGTGGAAGGCCACGAAGGAAATCCATCACACGGTCGATCCCAGAGCCGGTCCCGACGTGTTCGACAACCAGATCGTACGCATGAGCTTCGCCGCCGCCATCGCTCAGATATTGCTGCTCGACCTCGTCTTTTCGGTCGACAGCATCATCACGGCGGTCGGCATGACCGACCATGTTCCCATTATGTTTATCGCCGTCATTGTCACGGTAGCGGTGATGTTGTTTGCCGCGACGCCAATGGCGAACTTCATCAACTCGAATCCGACGATCGTGATGTTGGCGTTGGGCTTCTTGTTGATGATCGGCACGACCCTGATCGCCGAAGGCTTTGGCGCTCATGTCCCCAAGGGTTACATCTACGCCGCTATGGCCTTTTCGGCTTTGGTCGAGGGTCTCAACATGATGGCGCGCCGCCGGGAGTTAAAGCGAACCGCGGTTCTTGCGGCAAAAGACCCTGCGGCCCTACCGAAACAAGAGAAACAAGCTCACTGACCGCGTTCGGTCGGCGTCACCGTTAAGTCGAGACGCCGGCCGCCGCGCAAAAGTGACGCTTTCATGGGTTTGCCGATACGTTCGGCGTTCAATCGCCGCAGTAAATCGTCGACGCCTTCGGTCGCCTCACCGTCGAGCGCCACCAGAATGTCGCGCGACAGCAACCCGGCTCGAGCCGCCGGACTTCCCGCTTCGATCGTCGTGATCATGGCGCCCGAAGCGCCCGTTCCCGCCGCCAATTGCAATCGCCGGGGTATCGCCATCGTCTGCGCGGCGGCGCCGATATAGGCGCGGCGCACACGACCGTGCCGAACCAGCTCGCTCAAAACGAAGTTTGCGGTGTTGCTCGCAACCGCAAAGCAAATGCCCTGCGCGCCCATGATGACCGCCGTATTGATGCCAACGACTTCGCCGCGCGAGTTCACGAGCGGGCCGCCGGAATTACCCGGGTTGAGCGCTGCATCGGTCTGGATCACGTCGTCGATCAACCGCCCCGAGCGCGAACGCAGCGACCGTCCCAACGCTGAAACGACGCCCGCCGTGACCGTCGACTCAAATCCAAGCGGATTGCCGATGGCAACGACAAGATGTCCGGGCTTTAGCGTCTTGGAATCGCCGAGCGCGGCCACAGGCAATTTTTCGGGCGCATGCGCATGCAAAAGCGCCAGATCCGTGTGCGGATCGTCGCCGATAACGCGCGCCTCCAAAACCAGCTGTTCCGCTGTCGTCAACTTGACGCGCGTGGCACCTTGCACCACGTGGCTGTTCGTCAGCACAAGGCCGTCGGACGACAGGATCACACCCGATCCACTGCCGCCGCGCTTCTCGCCCAAAGGCTCAACGCGCAAAACCGCCGGACCGACATGCTCCGCAACGCCCGCCACTGCGTTCGAATAAGCATCGAGCAAGTGCTCGTCCGAATCTTGGTGCTTGCCGTAGGACGCAAAACCGGAAGGCAAGGCCTTGGCGTTGCTCGAAAGAAATGAATGCGGGTTTGGGCGCGGGGTCATGATGGAGGAGAGACATTTGTGCTTGCGCACCCGATTTCAAGGCGAAGCACGCGCGCGTCGGCACAAGGCATGAAAAAGGGGCGGAGGAATTGAACCTGCCGCCCCGTTTTTTCGTCTCTAAGACGCGTTAGCTGCTCTTCAGCGCGCCGTCGACGGTGATCTTGCGCGCATGCGCGAGCGCGACACCATAGGGCGTATCGGTCATGATCTTGACCGGCACGATGAATTTCTTGACGGGCCCGCCTGCATCGCTGTCCATGGCCGCGAACCAAGCCGTGATCACGGGCAAGGCCTTACCCTTGTTGAGGTTTGGCTTAAATCCGGCGAGCTGCTTGTAGGTGACGGTGCATTTGACGGCCGGCCCCGAATAGCCGCCATCGGTCTTCAACTTGTCCTGTCCGGCGAACTTGAACTCGATGTCGTAACGCCGGCGGCCGTCGAACACCTTGACGGTTTCGCCGCATGGTTTGTCCGGCGTGATCGAAACACCCGACAAAGAGAAAACAAGACCCGACAACGGATCCAACGTGCCGCGCTTTTGTTCTTCCGTCACCGGAAAGCGATCGACATTGTAAGGCGGGTCGGAAATGAGCTGAATGCCCGACGGCGAATAGGCCAGCGCGACTTTCTGGTTTTGCTTTTCGTTGTTCGTGTTGGAATCGTACTTCTGCGGCTGCAACCCCGATCCCGCAATCGTGCCGACGGAAGTCGCATCGATGATCGCTTCGTAGAACGAGTTCACGACCCCGGCGGTCTTCAAGCGCGACACGGCGGAATAGCCATTCCCGGCAAAGCTCGACTTGATGCCGATATTGCCGAGATTGAACCCGCCCAAATAAACCTGCCAGACAAGTTGGATCGAACTCGATGCGCCTGGCGCTTGTGCAACGACAGCGCCTTGCGCGGCAGCGACTTGAGGATTCGCGGTCTCTTCGGCGGCGGCCGTCGCAACGGTGCCGAGAACAAGGGTCGTCGCAAGTAAGAAACGTTTCAGCATCGGGGCGTCAAACCTCATGTTGGTGACGGATCGATCAAGCGTGGTGTTCGGCTTGGGCCAGCTATATGGTCGACCGGCGTGGTTGAATTGTGGCGGAATTCCAGGGTCTTCTTCAAGCAGCATTCGTCACCTTATTATGAACTCAAATTTACCAGACGACACGAAAGCCCGGGAATTGGCGGCCGCGATTGTGAACGGTGACAGGCGTGCATTGGCCAAAGCCATCACGCTGGTTGAATCGCATCGGCCCCAAGATGAGGCGGCGGCGGCTGCCTTGATCGGCTGCGCGCTGCCGCATGCCGGTCGCGCGGTGCGCATCGGCTTGTCCGGCGCGCCGGGCGTCGGCAAATCGACGTTCATCGAGGCCCTTGGCACTTGGCTCACATCCAAAGGCAAGCGCGTCGCCGTCCTGGCCGTCGATCCGACCTCACGCCGTTCGGGCGGCTCGATTCTCGGCGACAAGACTCGGATGGTGAAACTCACCCAAGAGCCGAACGCGTTCATTCGACCCTCGCCGGCGGGTGCCACCCTGGGCGGCGTCGCGCGCCGCACGCGCGAAACAATGGTCCTGGTCGAAGCGGCAGGCTTCGATGTTGTGCTCGTCGAAACGGTCGGCGTCGGTCAGTCCGAGACCGCGGTCGCCGATATGGTCGATATGTTCATCGTCCTCGTTTCGCCCGGCGGCGGCGACGAACTGCAAGGCATCAAGCGCGGTATCATGGAACTGGCCGACCTCGTCGTCGTCACCAAAGCCGACGGCGACCTGACGCAAGCCGCGGTGAGGGCAGGGGCCGAGTATCGCGGCGCTCTCCACCTAATGCGGTCGAAATTCGAAGGCTGGTCTGCCGATGTCCGCATGGTCTCAAGCACCGAAGGAAAAGGCATCGCCGAAGTGTGGGCGGAGGTCGAAAAATTCCAAACCTGCCTGTCGAAAACCGGGGCCTGGGAGCGTTCCCGCCGCAGTCAAAGAGTCGCATGGTTGTGGGCTGAATTGCGCGAAGGATTGCTGGGCTTGCTCGCGGCGGACCCCCGCATCGCCAAAGACCTGCCCGAGCTTGAGGCGTCCGTCGACAGGGGCGAAACCGCGCCGCCCGCTGCGGCCAAGGCCATTTTGGCGCGTTGGCTCGGTAAATCTTGACGTGGCCCAGGGCCTCTACTATAGCTCCGCCCCTTCCGCGCGACGGGTTTTTGCTGACCCCGCGCGGTTCCTTTTTGCTTTCGAGAATGGACGGGACTTTCAGATCATGGCACGGCGCTGCGAATTGACGGGCAAGGGCGTGATGAGCGGGCACAATGTCAGCCACGCCAACAACAAAACAAAGCGCAAGTTCCGCCCCAACGTGTCGGAGGTGTCCCTCATTTCCGACAAGCTCGACCGCACGGTGCGGTTGAAGATTTCGAAGCACGCGCTGCGCTCGATCGACCACAATGGCGGCCTGGATGCTTACATCATTAAGCTGAAGGACGACCTGATGTCGGTGCGCGCCCGCCGCCTAAAGCGCGAAATTGTGCGCTTGGGCGCAAAAAAGGCCGCAGCCTAAAGCGACCCACTTGCCCCCCGGGCATCGCCTAAGCACCTTAGCCGCGCGTAGAAGAATCACGCGCAGCTGCGGAGCGGGACCATGATCGGCCAATCAAGCCGTCTTGCCGTACAGGGCGGAGAGATCGTCTCCCACGCACCGTCGCGCGCCCATTGGATCGCGCGCGCCCTTCGCGTCATCGCAAGCCTGGCCCCGCCCGTAGTCGCAAGCGTCGCCACACTGGCACTGGCTTGGCAGATGCGTGGCACGCCGCTCTATTGGTTCGATGGCATCCTAAGCCCCCCGGGCAGGCCGGAACTCTACCCGTCGCACTGGCTGACGGTGGGCCACGCCATCGTGCCCGTCGTCTTTTTGATTTCGAACCTCGTCAATCGGCGCTCCGGCGAACACATCGCGATCATGCACGTCATCCTGTCGTGGGCCGCAGCGGCGCTGATGGCCCTAGTGGTGCTGTCTGAGATCGCGCCCCAATCTGCCGACGCCGGACACATCCCCGGCACGCGCATGGCAGGCGCGTATTTGGGCGCCATGATGCTAGGTCAACTCGCCGGCGTTTTCGTTTTCGATCGCACCCGCGGCGTCGAATGGTGGCGTGCCCCTCTCTACAGCGCACTCACGGCATCTTTCTTGGGCGTGTTTCTGTTTTATGTGATCGCGTTCGCCGGCGGCGACTGGATATGGCTCAACCGCATGTCGGTCGACGCCGGCCTGAAAGCGGCCATGTCGTTTGCGCTTCTCGTGCCGTATCTCGTCCTGCGCCCGGTGGTCCGCCCGCTCGGCGGCCTTGGCGGCTACTAAGACTATCCGCCTATCGCGGCATCCGCGGCCCCGACGTCGCCAGCGCAACGCCGAAAATCACGAACGCAACGCCGCTCATTCGGTTGAGCGCCCGCCCGCCACCGGAAGAGGCGAGCCACGTTCGCGCCTTCAAGGCGGCAAGCGCATAGAGCGAATGGATCATCATGACCAACAGGGCATAGAAGGTAACGAGCAGAACCCCGCGCTCGAGACTGCTGGAATGATGATCGATGAACTGCGGAAACAGCGCAATGAAAAACAGGACGGCGTTCGGATTTGAAATCTGCAGCGCGAACCCTTCGGCAAAGCGGCGCGCCATGCTTGCCGTGCTCGCAACGTGATCGCCAATCACAAGCGGCGGCGCACGCCACATTTTCACGCCCAAATAGATGAGATAGGCGGCGCCCGCGTATTTCAGGATCGTAAACGCAGCCGATGAAGCCATCAAAACCGCGCCGATGCCCATTGCCGACACAGACGCCACAACGAACGTCCCCAATGCGACACCCGCTATACCCGCAAACACGTTGCGCGCCCGATGTTGGATAGCGTTCGTCAGCGTGAGCACGACGCCCGGACCGGGTGTAACGATGTTCACGGCCGCCAACGCCGCAAACAATGCAAACTCGTTTGGCGATAACAGCATAGCGACCGCGCGAACGGCTCCCTCAGTCTTTCAACTCGAACATCATAAGCAGCGTTTGCTGCAGCGGCACATTGAAATTGTCGTCCGACACCAAGTAAATCAGCGTCTCGCCGTCGGCGCCCGTGCGCACCGACAGACCTTCCATGTTGTCGATGATGAAATTCATGCCGGCCTCGGCCACAACCTCGCCGTCCAGAACGGCACCTTCGGCAACGGAGCTTCCCGCAATACGCCGCATTTGAAAGCCGACGCCGCCGATCTTGTTGAACCGGCGCTCGAGCGTCAGGACGTCCCCATTCGCAAGCTGACGCACATCCGTGAGTGCGAACGGCATGCGCGGCCGCAAAGCCAGATCCTGCGGATTTGCTCGGCCGTCCGGGGCAATCAGCCAGCCGCGATAATTTTCGGCAGCGTCGAGATAGGCCTCCGACAGAGCGAGCAACCGCCCGTCGGCCAAAAGCTCGAGGCCTTCTAGCCCACTATTGTGGGGAGCTTGAGCAAGCGCTGCGGGTGTCGCCACCGGCTTGGCGTGCGCAGCCAGGCCTTGCGCGCCGAACGCATAGCGCCAGATGCGGTGGTTGCCTTCGAAACTGACATAGACGTCGCCGTCGATCGACCCCGTCAGACCCTCGGCGTCGCCGCCTTTGCCAACCAAAGCATGACCGTCGGGATCGAGCAGCGGCCCGATGTCAGTGCCGCTGACGCCGGCCAGCCTTCCGTCGCGATAGCTGAGTTTCCCCGTCAGCCAATGACTTGAATCCGTGATCGCCAAAAATCTCTCGCCGTCGGCGGCAACGATCAATCCCGATAGGCCGCCAAAGTCTTTGTCCGGCGACTCCAACCGCAACGTCCCTCGATGCACGAGTTTGCCGATCGATTTGGCCGGCTCATCGCCGGTGTTGAGGGGCCGCGTCGATGACTTGATGGTCAATGGCCGCGCCGCCTCATCGGCGCAAGCGGAAATCGCGACGCTGCAAATCGCAAGCAGCGCCAGTGCAACTCGCGAAACCGTCGCCATCATCGTGCAGCGATAGCAGGCGCGGGCACCTTGCGTGCCGCTTTAGGCCCCGCTCGGCGTTGACCGCGGATCGCAGGTTTTCCCGTGTCTTCGTCGAACAATTCGGCCAGCTTATCGGTCATGGCCCCGCCCAACTGCTCCGCATCGACGATCGTCACCGCGCGCTTATAGTACCGCGTCACGTCGTGCCCGATGCCGATGGCGAGAATCTCGACCGGCGAGCGCGTTTCGATCGCCTCGATCACGTCGCGCAAATGCCGTTCCAAATAATTGCCGGCGTTCACCGACAGTGTCGAATCGTCGACCGGCGCGCCGTCCGAAATCACCATCAAAATGCGCCGCTGCTCCGAGCGCGCGATCAACCGGTTGTGCGCCCACATAAGCGCTTCGCCGTCGATATTCTCCTTCAGCAGTCCCTCGCGCATCATCAGCCCGAGATTGCGCCGCGCGCGCCGCCACGGCGCGTCCGCGGATTTGTAGATGATGTGCCGCAAATCGTTGAGCCGTCCCGGCGCCGGCGGCTTGTTGTCTTGCAACCACTTGTCGCGCGACGCGCCGCCTTTCCAGGCTTTCGTCGTGAAGCCCAGGATCTCGACCTTCACGTTACAGCGTTCCAGCGTGCGCGCCAGAATGTCGGCGCACATCGCCGCCACCATGATCGGCCGCCCGCGCATCGACCCCGAATTGTCGAGCAAAAGCGTCACGACCGTGTCGCGGAAGTTCATGTCCTTTTCCATCTTGTAGGACAGTGGCGACATCGGATCGACGACGATGCGCGACAGCCGCGCCGCATCCAACATGCCTTCCTCAAGATCGAATTCCCACGTACGGTTCTGCTTGGCCATCAAGCGCCGCTGCAAGCGGTTCGCCAATCGCGATACCACGCCCTGCAACGCCTGCAGTTGTTGATCGAGATAGGCCCGCAAGCGACCCAACTCTTCCGTATCGCAAAGCTCTTCCGCCGAAACGACCTCGTCGAATTGCGCCGTAAAAATCTTGTAGCTCGGCTCGTTCGCTCCACCGAACGGTTGATCGGGACGCCACGGCTGCTTGCCGTCGGCGGTTTCGTCGGCCTCCGATCGCGAAGGCCGTTCCTCCGAATCGATTTCGACCGATTGCTGCTCGCCGTCTTCGCCTTCGGCTTCCGACATCTCGGTGTCTTCGCTCGCGGCACCTTGCGGTTCGGAAGACTCGCTTGCTTCCCCGTCGGAATTTTCGGACTGCTCCTGCGCTTCGTCCTCGGAATTTTCGTCGTCCGACGCATCCGGATCTTCGCCAAGCTCGTCGCCCATCCCAAGGTCGCTCAGGATACGCCGCGTCACTTTCGCGAACGCCGCCTGGTCCTTGATCACGTCGAACAAGCGCTCGAGATCGCCGCCGGCCTTCGCCTCGATATGCTCGCGCCAAGCTTCCACGACCGCCTTGCCGGCGTCCGGCACCGCGCGCCCGGTCAAACGCTCGCGCATGACCAGGCCCACCGCTTCCGACAACGGCGCTTCGTTGCGGTCGCGCACGCGGGCATAGCCCTTCTGCGCCAACCGGGCTTCGAGTGCGGCTTCCAGATTTCGCGCGACCCCCTTCATTGCATTCGCACCGATCGACTCGACGCGCGCTTGCTCCGCGGCCTCGAAGATCGAGCGTGCCGACGAGCCGGGCGGGGCATAGGTCGCATGCGTTTTGTCGTCGTGCAAAGCGAGCCGCAGCGCAAACGCATCGGCGGCGCCGCGCGTCTGCGCCACATCGCTCTTCGACAATTCGCGGCCGGGCAGGGGCAACCGCGCCTTCAGACCCTTCATCTGCGGCGGTTCGGTCCCGAACGAAATCTCAAGCTCCGGCTCAGCCCCCAACGCGCGCATAGTGTTCGCCACCGCGCGTTTGAAAGGTTCGATAGGGCCTTCCGTTTTTGTGGCCACCTGTGCTTACGCCACCATCACCTTCGACGCCGACTCCGGCAATTCCTCGCCGAAGCAGCGTTGATAGAATTCGGCCACGGTCGCGCGCTCCAACTCGTCGCATTTGTTGACGAACGTGACGCGGAAACCGAAGCCGACATCGCCGAAGATCTCGGCATTCTCGGCCCAGGTCAGCACCGTACGCGGGCTCATCACGGTCGAAATGTCGCCGTTGATGAAGGCGTTGCGCGTCAAATCGGCAACCCGCACCATCGCCGCCACCTTCTTCTTGCCTTCGGCCGTGTTGTAATGCGGCGCTTTCGACAAAATGATGTCGACCTCTTTGTCGTGCGCCAAATAGTTCAGCACGGTTACGATGTTCCAGCGGTCCATCTGACCTTGGTTGATCTGCTGCGTGCCGTGATAGAGGCCCGTCGTGTCGCCGAGCCCGATCGTGTTCGTGGTCGAGAACAACCGGAACGCCGGATGCGCACGGATCACGCGGTTTTGATCCAGCAGCGTCAGCTTGCCCGACTGTTCCAGCACGCGCTGGATCACGAACATCACGTCCGGCCGGCCGGCGTCGTATTCGTCGAACACCAGTGCCACGGGATGCTGCAGCGCCCATGGCAGAATGCCTTCGCGGAACTCCGTCACCTGTTTGCCGTCGCGCACCACGATCGCGTCTTTGCCGACGAGATCGATGCGGCTGATATGGCTGTCGAGGTTGATGCGGATACACGGCCAGTTCAACCGCGCCGCCACCTGCTCGATATGCGTCGACTTGCCGGTGCCGTGATAGCCCTGCACCATCACGCGCCGGTTAAACGCAAAGCCGGCGAGGATCGCCAGCGTCGTTTCGCGGTCGAAGCGATAGGCCGGATCGAGGTCAGGCACATACTCGCTGCGCTTCGAGAAGGCGGGCACCTTCATCGTGATGTCGACGCCGAAGACTTTCTTGGCGTCAATTGTGGTGTCGGGCTGGCTGTCGGACGCCAGTCCGTCTTGCGTCGTGGTCATCTGTTCAGGCTTTCGTTTGGTAATAGTTCTCTCGAACCGTCTTACCGCTCCACCGCGGTGCGGTGGAAGTGCGATCCGTCAATTCTGCTCAAGAATAACCCGTCGAGCGCAGTTGCCCATAGGCTTTGACGACTTGCCGCAGCCGGTCTTCCGTGGCGCGGTCGCCGCCATTCGCGTCTGGATGAAAGCGCTTAACCAATTCCTTAAAGCGCGCTTTCACGTCCTGCAAGCTCGCACCCGGTTCGAGGCTGAGCGCTTCCAGACTGGCAAGCTGCATCTTGGACAGCCGGCGCTCCCCCGTGCCGCTACGGTTTTCCGGCACCTCTTGCTTGGGCTTGGCGGTCGGGCCGTCGTCGAAAATGACGAACGGGTCGACGAAGGCGCCGCGGAAAAAGAAATTGAGCTTCGGGTTCGGCCCCTTGGACTGGCCGCTAATGTTCCACGTCGGCCGCAAGCCCGTCAGCGTCGCGCGCTGATAGGAATCGATCTGGTCCGGGGACATGCCCCGGAAAAAGTCCCAGGCCAAATTGTACTCGCGCACGTGATCGAGGCAGAACCAGTAATATTCGTTGAGGGTGTTCCGGCTCTTGGGTGCGCGATGCTCGCCCGCCCCCCCGCACCCCGGCTTGTCGCAGGCACGCGTTGGTTTCACCACAGGCTGCCGCTTAACGCGCAGATTCTGTGCCCACCGGGATGCTTGTTTCGTGCCTTCGCCCATAGCGAACAAAGTATGGGAACGTGCGCGCAAGAAGACAAGAAAACCTCTCGCTTGACATCGCGCCGGACATGACTCACACGCTGGTTCGCATGACCGTGGCAGAAACCATAAGTTCAAAGCTCGAAGCGGCGTTTGCGCCCGCGCACCTCGATGTGCGCGACGAGTCGGCGGCGCACGCCGGACACGCGGGCGCACGCGAAGGCGGCGAAACGCACTTTCGTGTGGCAATCGTGTCGAAGCTGTTCGCAGGGCTGTCGCGGGTCGAGCGTCACCGCCGCGTCCATGAAATCCTCGATGCCGAACTCAAGGGCCGCGTGCACGCTCTCTCGCTGACGCTGCTGACCCCGGAGGAAGCGTCGCACCGCATGTGAACGCTCCGCCTGGGCCGCCTGTTACTGCGGCGACACGCGAAGCGCCGTGATCTGATTGCGCTGACGCCGTAGGATCTCGAACTTGAAGCCGTGAAAGCTGAACACTTGCCCGATATCGGGAATGGCCTGCGCCTCGTGAATGACGAGGCCCGCAATCGTCGTCGCCTCCTCGTCCGGCAAGTTCCAATTCATCAAGTGGTTCAGATCGCGAATGGTCACCCAACCGTCGACATTGGTCGTCCCGTCGGGTTGCGGACGGATGCCTGAAACGGGCAGGTCGTGCTCGTCGCGAATATCGCCGACGATTTCTTCCAGAATGTCCTCAAGCGTAATCAACCCCTGCAGCGCGCCGTATTCGTCGACCACCAGCGCGAAATGCGTGCGCCGTTGCAAAAAGGCGCGCAGCTGATCCCCAAGCGGCGTCGCATCGGGAATAAACCACGGCTTTGCCGCCAACGCCGTCACGTTGACGGCTTTGATATTGCCCTGATTGCGCGACAAGGCGCGTAGTAAGTCTTTGGCGTGCAGCACGCCGATAATATTGTCGGTATCGCCCTTATAGATCGGCAGCCGCGTATGCTGCTGCGACAGAACGCGATCGAGCACCTCTTCCGGCGGTAGATCGCCGTCGATCATGACCATATTCTTGCGGTGGATCATGACGTCCGCCACTTCCAAATCCTTCAGATCCAGAATCCCGCCCAGCATATTGCGGTCCGACGTGCCGACCGCGCCGTGGATGTGATGCAGATCGATCGCGCCGCGCAATTCCTCGTGCGCGGCTTCTGCGGCTTCCTCTTCGTCTTCAACGAGGCCGCGGGATTTCACCCCCATCGCCTTGAGGATCAGCGCCACGATCCAAGCGACGGCCTGCACCACGGGGGAAAACAACGTCACCGCAATCTTGACCGCACGCCCCAGCCAAAGTGCCGTGCCGTCCGAATTCGCAATCGCATAAGTCTTTGGCAGCACTTCGCAAAAGATCAACACCAAGGCTGTCGTCACAATGGTTGCCGCCGCTATGCCGGCGCTGCCGAAGATCGTCAGCAGCACGCTTGTCACCAACGCCGACGCGGCGATGTTGACGAACGTATTGCCGAGCAACATCGTGCCCACCATCTGCTCGCGATTTTTTAGAAGCCAGTTCACGGCCTTGGCGCGCGGCTCGCCGTCTTTTTCAAGCTGATGCATGCGCGCGCGCGACGCGCCCGTCATGGCCGTTTCGGAGCCGGCAAAAAAAGCGGAAAACAGCATCAAAACCACGGTAATACTGGCGGAGATGATGAAATCGCCCGTCGAAAGTTCGTGCGCTTTTATTAGACCTTCTTCCATGGCGTCACAGTCTCGCTGATAGGGGTCTTAAGGGCGCCTCAGGGCAACGCGAAGCAAAGCTCTGACCGGCACTTCATCGACATGGCGTTCGACGAAGGCCTGTCCGATGCCGCGCGCGAGCACGAGCGTAAGCTTGCCGCCCGAAGCTTTCTTGTCCTGCTTCATGAGTTCGACGAGGTCGTCCTCCGTCGCGCCCATCTCCGGCAAATCCGCAAATCTCGTCGGCAGCCCGGCAGCCGAAAACCAACCGCGCACGCGCGCGGCGGTGCCGCCGGGACAGAGTTTCAATTGCTCTGACAAATCGAATGCCAAACAGCAACCCGCCGCCACCGCTTCGCCGTGCAAAACCTTGCCCGAGTAGCCGGCGCAGGCTTCGATCGCATGCGCAAACGTATGCCCGAGATTGAGCAACGCACGCTGACCCGCCTCGCGTTCGTCCGCTTCGACCACACGCGCCTTCATGCGGCAGGAATCGACCACCGCGCGCGTGCGTGCCGGTCCCGCTTCGCTCATGATGGCGTGCGCGTGCGCCGCCGCCCATTGCGCAAAATTCGCGTCCGAGATCAGGCCGTATTTCAGAATCTCGGCGTAACCGGCGCGCATCTCGCGCGCAGGCAAAGTGTCGAGCACTTGAGTGTCCGCCACAACCAGACACGGCTGATGGAACAAACCGACCAGATTTTTGCCTTGCGGCATATCGATCGCCGTCTTGCCGCCAACCGACGAATCGACCTGCGCCAGCAACGTCGTCGGAATCTGGATGTAGTCGACGCCGCGCTTGACGATGCCCGCGGCAAATCCGGCCAGGTCGCCGATAACCCCGCCGCCGAGCGCGACCACCAAATCGTTGCGATCGAGATTGGCGTCGAGCATCTGCCCGATGAGTTGTTCGAGCAATCCGAAACTCTTCGTCGCCTCGCCGGGCGGCAGAACGCTCGCAACATGCGTCAGTCCCACAGCGTCGAGCGCGCGCGTTAATGCCGCCAAGTGCAGCCGCGCGACATTATCGTCGCTGACGATGAACACGCGACGCCCCCGCTTAAGGGCCGCGATCTCCATTCCCGCGCTCGCCAAAACGCCGGCGCCGACGAGGATGTCATAAGCGCGGCCGCCTAGATCGACGCGCAAACGTTCCGCGCTCATGTGCCCGTTTTGATCCCGAGTGCCGCCATCTGAGCCAAGATCTGTTGTACCACCGTGTCGTGCGGACCGCCGTTCGAATCAACCGTGATATCGGCCTCAGCGTAAACCGGATAGCGCTCGGCCATCAGCCGTTCCATCGTGGCGCGCGGATCGCCGTTCTGCAGCAACGGCCGCGTCGGACGCTTTGTCACCCGTTCCATCAGCAGCCCGATATCGGCCCTCAGCCAGATCGAAAGCCCTTGCTGTTTGATGACGGCGCGCGTTGTCGGATCCATGAACGCACCGCCGCCGGTCGCCAAAACATGGCGCGGCCCCTTCAAGAGGCGGGCGATCACCTTCCTCTCGCCGTCGCGAAAGGCGCTTTCCCCATAACGCTCGAAGAAATCCACCACCGAACACCCGGCAGCCGCTTCGATTTCGTGGTCCGCGTCGTGGAACGCCAGGCGCAAGGCATTGCCGAGCCGGCGCCCCACCGTACTCTTGCCAGCCCCCATCAACCCGACCAGAACCAAAGAGCGTTCCGCTAGTCGGGGAGCATCCCCTGGGGTTTCCGTCTGTTCATGCACCTGCATATTGTTCTTTCTATATGGAATCAGCATGTACATGAACTGGCAGTGACCTGCCAGTCGGGCATCCGTCACCCCTGAATTCGAAAAGGATACTCTCGTGGCACGGGGCAGGCGTCATTATCGCGATTATGATCGGCCAAGCGGCTTGGTCCAACTCGGCCGTTTGTTTTTGGCCGCTGTGATTTTGCTGGCGCTCGCCGCCGGTGGGCTGGCTTACTATGCTTCGACCCTATCGCCTACGCGCCACACGGTGGAAAAGGTTCTGCCCGATGACAGATTCCCGCGTTAACACAAGCCTCGCGCTGCTGCTTTTTGCCGGTTTTCTGGCGATTGGCGCCCAAGCCGTTGAACCGCAGGCCGCCGGTCCGGCTTCCGCGCCGCCGCGCGGTCTGTCCCCAGACACGCAACCGCCAGCCGATGAACTGCCGCCGGACGCCATAGCCCCGCCCGCCCAAACGCCCGCCGGCGCCGCTCCTTGGCAGCCGCCGGCCGAACAAGTCGTTCCCGATCAAATCGGCGGACCCTCCGGCCCGCGCATAACCGTTTCCGGCTTGACCGCGATCAACCCCGACAGTGCGGGCCTGCTGAGCGATGGCTCGGGCGGCTTTGCGTCGAACTTGTGGGCAGGAAGCCAGCGCAGCACGGTCGTGTCGCGCATGGCGCAGTTGCCCTCGGCGCCGGCTTCACCGGCGATGCAAGGCCTCTTGCGCCGCTTGTTGCTGTCGTCGGCCGCACCACCGTCGGGGGCAGCCCCGCCCGACGAACCGTCACTGCTGGCGGTGCGTGTCGCCAAGCTCGTCGCCAACGGCTGGATCGGTGAAGCCGAATCGCTCGCCGCCCGCAGTCCGCGCGATGATGGCTTTGCGAGACAAGCCCTAGCCGAGTCGTTGCTGCTGCAGGGTCGCGACGCCGATGCTTGCAGCGATGCGACCGCACTGCGCCAATCGGCCAACGATCCCTATTGGCTGAAGCTGCGCGTGCTTTGTTACCTCCAGCAACAAGATCTGCCTTCAGCCGTTCTGACGTTGGACGTGATGCGCGAGCGCGGCATTACCGACGATGCATTTTTTGCGCTCGCAGGCGCCCTTGCCGAAGGCGCGAAAGCGCAAACGACGGCCCTTCCGGCACCGTCCGGACTCCATCTGGCGCTTCTGCATCAAGCGGGCATTGCTCCGCCTGCAGCTTTGGCCGCATGGGCGCCGGCGACAAATTTGTTGTCGCAAGCATCCGGCGACTCGGCGATTCGATTGGCCGCATCCGAACGCGCGGCAGTGGCAGGCCTTTTGCCCGCCGATCAACTGCGCGCCATCTACGAAACCGAATCCTTCACGCCCGACCAGATCGACGATCCCGCAGAGGCGGCAGCGAAACTTCCCCCCGCACGCGCCAACGCGCTCTACTTCCAATCGATTGTGAAGCGCACGATCCCCGCTGCCCGCGCCGGCGCTTTCGCGGCCGCTCTGCAGCGTGCGGAAACACAAAACCGTTTCGTTCTGTTTGCCGAGCTGACGTCGGGCCTGGCGTTGCAAATCAAACCTTCGCCGCAAACCGCATGGCTAGCGCCCTATATCGAGCGCCCGCTTCATTACATCGGCAACGACAAAGCCGCCGCGCAATGGCTGTTGGTCCTCACCTCGCCGACGGACGCTCCGACGGTCAACGCCATCCAGATCCATGCCGGCCTCGCGCGCCCCACGCCCGAAAATCTGGCGCGCATGCAAGGTGCGATGGCTTGGCTCGGTCAAAACGCGCTTTTGCCGTCCGGCTCCAAAGAATGGCTGATGGAGCGTGCGACGCGCGAGATCCCATTGCTCGACGCGCTCGGCTACATCGTTCCGCCCGATGCGCAATGGGCCGTATCCGCAACGACCGCCGGCATCTCGCCGACAGGCCCCGCAGCCGAAGCGTTGGCCAGCCTGTCGCGCGCCTCCGTGGATGGCCGCTTGGGTGAAACGCTGCTCAACGCACTTGTCGCCTTAGGGCCGGGCGGCCCCTCGCGTGCGCAAGGTCAAACCGTCGTTCGCGTCGTGAAGGCGCTGATGGCGGTGGGCTTACGCAACGAAGCGCGCGCCATCGCCATCGAGTCGGTCCTCAGCGCGCCCGTTCGCCTGCGCAAATGAAGGCAAAGGGCGACGCCGGCCTGCATCACTTGGAAGCGTTCTTGGAAATGTTGAGTGCCGAACGCGGCGCCTCCGTCCACACGCTCGACGCCTATCGCCGCGATCTGCTCGATTACTCGGGCTTCTTGCGCGCGCGTTCGCGCGGCTTGGCAAATGGCACCGCCGCCGACATTCGCGCCTTTCTGGTTTCTCTGTCGGAAGCAGGACTAAAGGCCTCCACCCAAGCCCGGCGTCTCTCGGCACTGCGCCAACTCCATCGCTTTCTGCTCGACGAAGACGTCCGCGCCGACGACCCGACATCGGCGATTGAATCGCCAAAGCGCGGCCGGCCACTGCCCAAGATTGTCACCGAAGTCCAAACCCAGTCTTTGATGGAGGCGGCTGCCTCGCTCGATGGACCTGAGGCGTTGCGCCTCCTGTGCATCGTCGAACTGCTTTACGCGTCGGGCTTGCGCGTGACCGAACTCGTCACCTTGCCTCTCGCCGCCGTCTCCGGCGAACGCCGTATGCTGCTCGTCAAAGGCAAAGGCGGAAAAGAAAGGCTGGTACCGCTCGGCACGCCGGCCCGCGACGCGATCGCGGCTTATCAAAAAATACGCCTGCACTTCCTGCCGGCGTCCGACCGCGCGCAGCGCTTCTTGTTTCCGTCGCGCGGCAAGGAAGGGCATTTGTCGCGCCGCCGCGTCGCCCAGCTAATGAAGGACCTGGCGGTTCGCGCCGGGATGGATCCCCGCAAACTATCCCCGCACGTATTGCGGCACGCGTTCGCCAGTCATCTTGTTGCTCACGGCGCCGATCTGCGCAGCGTGCAGCAGTTGCTGGGCCATGCCGATATCGCAACGACCCAAATCTACACGCACGTCCAGGATGAACGACTCCGGCGTTTGGTAACCGAAAAACACCCGATTGTGAGCCGTCGGAAGCGATAATGCGAGCGCCGCCGCCAGCCGTTGACTGCTGCAGCGCACAAGCCTAGTTTCCGCCCGCTTTTCCAGGGGGCCTGGCCGTGATTCCACGGCCGAGGCGGTCACATGAGCTTCACGACGCCAGAACGCGTTCCGCCGAGATTGAACCGGTCGCAACTCTTCGCACCCGGCGTTCGCCCCGCCTTGTTTGAAAAGGCCGCGGCAAGCCAAGCCGACGTTATTTGTCTCGATCTCGAAGACAGCGTGGCGCCGGGCGACAAACCGCAAGCGCGCGCGAACGTCATTCAGGCGCTAAAGACCGTGGACTTCGGCACGAAGTCGATCTCGGTACGCATCAACGGCCTCGACACCCACTATTGTTACCGCGATATCGTGGACATCATGGAACAAGGCGGCGAACGCCTCGATCTCATCATGATCCCAAAGGTTGGCGTGGCCGCGGATGTCTATGCGATCGACATGCTGCTGACGCAGATAGAAGCCGCTGTCGGCCGCAAGAAACCGGTGAAGCTCGAAGTCATCATCGAAAGCGTGATGGGTTTGAACAACATCGACGCCATCGCAGGTTCTTCGAAGCGCCTTGAATCGCTTCATTTCGGTTCGGCCGATTACGCGGCCTCCGCCGGCATGCGCACGACCAACATCGGCGGCCCCAATGCCGACTACGTCGTTCTCACCGACAAAGACTCAGCCGGCAAGCGCGAAACCCATTGGTCCGACCTCTGGCACTATTCGGCGTTCAGAATGGTCGCCGCCGCGCGCGCGCACGGCCTAAGGCCCATAGACGGTCCCTTCGGCGACTATTCCGACGAAGCGGGCTTCCTCGCCCAGTCGCGGCGTTCCGCCGTCATGGGCTGCGAAGGCAAATGGGCGATCCATCCCAGTCAGGTGGCGCTGGCCAATCAAGTCTTCACGCCGCCGGCCGATGAGGTCAAGCGCGCCGAAGCCATTCTCGAAGCGATGAAAGACGGCGCGCAAAAAGGCATGGGCGCGGTGGCACTGAACGGCCGATTGATCGACCTCGCGTCGATCCGTCAGGCCGAAGTCATCGTGCGCCAGATGCAGTTGATCCGCGAGCGAACCAAAGGCTAGACGGCCCACCGGCTGCGCGACCCCACAATGGATTCAACCGTAAAAGAAGCGCGCGACCGGGCGGCGCGCCATCAGAGCCTCACCATCGCCGCCATCGGCGTGGTCTTCGGCGACATCGGCACCAGTCCGCTGTACATGATGAAGGAAACCTTCGGTGCCCAAGGCTCGATGGGATTGAATCCTGTGTCGGTCTACGGCGTGCTCTCGCTCGCCTTCTGGTCGCTCATGATCATCGTGTCGGCGAAGTATTGCTGGTTCATCATGCGCGCCGACAACAAAGGCGAAGGCGGTGTGCTGTCGCTGGCCTCGCTCGCGTTGCGAACCGGTCACGCCGCGCCGCGCCGCCGCAGAATGATCTGGTTTCTCGCACTGGCCGGTTTGGCGCTCTTTTACGGCGACGCGCTGATCACGCCGTCGGTCTCGGTGTTGTCGGCCGTCGAAGGCCTGTCGGTCGCGACGGACGCGTTCGATCGTTTCGTCGTACCGCTCGCAACCTTCATCCTGATCGCGCTCTTTTTCTTTCAAAGCCGCGGCACGCACACCGTCGGCCGCCTGTTCGGACCGGTGATGCTGGTTTGGTTTTCCGTCATCGGTCTCCTGGGTCTGATCGAAATCATCCGCCGTCCCGAGGTGATGTTGGCGGTCAGTCCGACCTACGCGGTTCAGATGATCATGGCTCAGCCCTGGGTCGCATTCGTCGCGTTGGGCTCGATCGTCCTGTGCGTGACAGGCGCCGAAGCGCTCTACGCCGACATGGGACACTTCGGCAAAGGCCCCATTCGCACGGCTTGGGTCGGCGTTGCCGTGTGTCTGGTGCTCAACTATTTCGGGCAAGGCGCGCTCATCCTCAGCACCCCCGATGCGCTCGACAATCCTTTCTTCCGCTTGGCGCCGGCGTGGGCGCTCTATCCGATGGTGGCGCTCGCGACCTGCGCGACGGTGATCGCCTCGCAAGCCGTGATCTCCGGCGTATTCTCGCTCACCCGTCAGGCGATTCAGCTCGGATATCTGCCGCGCATGGACATTCGCCACACCTCGGCGACCGAGATGGGCCAGATCTACATTCCCCAGATCAATTGGTTCCTGATGATCGGCGTCGCGCTGATCGTCGTGTGGTTCAAGTCGTCGAGCGCGTTGACCCATGCTTACGGTTTGGCCGTAACGGGCGCGATGACCATCGACACGATCCTTGCCATCATCGTCGCCCGCTTCCTGTGGGGATGGAACCGCTGGGTGACCTACGCGATCTTCGGCGGCTTCCTGATCGTCGACGTCGCGTTTTTGTCGTCGAACATGCTGAAAATTCCGACCGGCGGCTGGTTGCCGATCATCGTCGCGATCGCAGCCTACACGATGTTTTCCGTCTGGAATCGCGGCCGCGAAGCCCTGCTCTCGAAGCTTTATCGCGACGCCATGCCGATCCGCGAATTCCTCGATCACTGGGACCGCACCACCGAACGCGTCAGCGGCACCGCGGTTTTCATGACCTCGAACCCGGCCGTCATCCCGACCGCGTTCCTGCACAATCTCAAACACAATCACGTCGTGCACGAACGCGTCGTGATCATGAAGGTCGAGTTCGAAGACTTTCCCCGCATGAGCGACGAAAAGCGCATCACGGTCGAGAAAATGGGCAAGGGGTTCTATAACGTCGTCGTGCGCTACGGCTTCATGGAACGCCCCGACGTGCCGCGCGCGCTCGAACTCTGCCGCCAATACGGCCTCTCGTTCGATCTGATGCAAACGACGTTCTTCCTCGGCCGCGAGACGTTGATCCCCGCCAGCCGCTCCGAACTACGCCGCTGGCAGGCGCAACTCTTCATCGCCATGCAAGGCGCCGCCTTGTCGGCAACCCGCTTCTTCCGCATCCCCGCAAACCGCGTCGTCGAAATGGGCACGCAAGTCGAGCTCTAGCTCCGTTCTCGCACCACCGGCGTATGCATCGGGACCGCGACGAGATCGCATTCCCTTGCTATCGTCCGCCTAACAACTTGGCGGACCGTGCGACAGACCGATGGACGATAATTGGGACTTCTATTTCACGAGGATCGACGGCTACCTAGGTTCGATCTTCTTCAACGAGACTTTGAAGGAGCGCGCGCCAGCGGCTGGGTACGCATCAGCCGTATATGTGCGTCTGTTCATGAGGGACCCGAGACCCGACGGCCTTTCGAGCCAAGAAGAGTTCGACTCGCTCAGTGTGATTGATGATGCCTTGACTGATGAATTGGTCGAAAACCTTGCAGCCATCTATGCGGGCCGTGCAACCTACAACGGCGTGCGCGACTTCTTCTATTACGCGACCGATGCAGAAAAGATTGTGTCGGCGGCAAACACTCTGATGACGACCTTTTCGGATTACAAATTCGAAATTGGAGCGAGGGCAGATCCCGAATGGGAGATTTATCTGGGCTATCTGTCACCGTCGCCGCGCGATCGCCAGCGCATAGAAAATCGAAAGGTTTGTGACGCATTAGAGAGCCATGGCGACTTGCTCACGACAAAACGCGAGATCGATCACTGGGCTTATTTTCCATCGGCCGAGTCTCGCGACACCTTCGTAGCTCGGGCAAACGCGATCGGCTATACGCTGCGCGTGCCAACAGAACGGGGCGAACCCGGTAAAAAATTTGAGGCACAGATTTTTCGCGTGGACTCTGCCGACATCGACGAAATCAATTCGGTCACGCTTGAACTCTTTGAACTCGCGCAACAACTCGGCGGAGAATACGACGGATGGGAGTCTCCGGTCGTAGACGTCTGATCGACTGTCGCCCACGGCAATCAGTGCAGGCGCAGATGCGCCAGCTTGTCCGGGTTGCGCACGACGAAGATCGATTGGATTTGGCCGTCGTCGATTTCGAATTGAGTGACGGTTTCGAAACCCTGAGCGTCGATGGACCAAATCGACGGGACGCCGCTCAGCGTAACGACTTTCACTTCCCGCGGCCCGCCTTTAGCCGCGGCAAGGTGCAAAATCAGGTTCGCCACTTCGTCGCGGGAGTTCATCACGCGCAGCGCCGCCGGCGCCTTGCCGCCGCCGTCGCTCACGAAGCGCACGTCGCTCTTCAGCATCGACAACAAGGCCGACGCGTCGTTCGCAGCGACCGCGGACATGAATGACGCGACCAAGCGCTGATGCGTCTCCGGCTCGGCGCGAAAGCGCGGCCGCTCGGCCCGCACCCGGTCTCGCGCCCGCGAGATCAACTGGCGCACGGCGACCTCGCTCTTGCCCAACGCGGCGGCGATCTCGGCGTAGGAACTGTCGAACGCCTCGCGCAAAATGAACGCCGCGCGTTCTTCCGGCCCCAGGCGCTCGAGCACCACCATCAGACCCAGCGACACGTCGTTTGCAAACGACTCAACCTCTTCGTCGCGCCGTTCGCCGCCTTCCGGCGTCAGCACGGGCTCGGGCAGCCAAGGCCCGACATAGACTTCGCGTGCGGCTTTCGCGCGCCGCATGCGGTCGAGGCACAACCGCACCACGACCGTGGTCAACCACGCCGCCGGCGTCTCGATCGCGCCGTGGTCGGCCGCTTGCCAGCGCAAATACGCGTCCTGCACGGCGTCCTCGGCCTCCGACCAGCGGCCGAGCATGCGATAGGCGACGCCGGTCAAGCGCTTGCGCTCAGTCTCGAACGTGGCCGTCGATCCTGTCGCGCTCATGCCGCTTTCGCCGTCGCCGTCGCACGGTTGTCGATCACGACGCGCTCGCACGTGTGCGCATAGCCCATGCCCCGTTTCACTGCCGGATAGAATCGCGCGGTCGCGATCGTGAACGCCAATTCGATCAATCCTTGCTCGCCCCATTTGGCGCGAATCTGATCGCGCATCTCGTCCGCCATCGCGCCTTGCGACACCGCTTCGCCATAAGCGAACCCCAACGCCACATCGGCCGGCACTCTATCGAACTTGCGCGCCGCCAGCGATCGCAACACGTCGGCATCGACGCCGTCCTTCAAGGCAAGGTTGACGTGAATCTGCACGCACGGCCCGCAATCTTCCGTCATCGCCGCCGCCATCCCGGCCGCGTGATAAACGTCGGTCGGCGTGAATTTTCGTCCGCCCTCGACCGTTTTGATCATCGAGAATCGCCACAGCCGCGACGGCGCGACGTCGCGCAGGTGATAGGCGTAGTCCATGCTCACGCCGCCGATCTGTCTCTCGCCCCATTTCAGCAAGCGGGTCAGCAACCAACGGTTCATGATCGTTCTCCTTGAGAAGGATGCGCTCTGCGCTGCAGAAACGAAATCGCGATCGCAAGCGCCGCCGGCAGATGCACCGCCGCAAGCTCGTTCAAAATCACGTCGTGATGATGGCCGACGATCGTCTCGCCGACATGCAGCAGCGAATGCAATCCGATGAACATCGCGGCCAGCGCGCTCGCGCGCCAACCCGCACCCAGCTCGCTCCAGGCCAGACCCACGCCGGCCGTGAAATACGCGATACCGATGTCGCGCACGAAGTGAAGGTTAAGCGGCCCAGTGTCCGGCACGCCAGGCACCGCCGCGTACCAGCCCGGCGGATCGAGGAACATATAGATGCCGTTCCCGGCCATCATCGCGGCCAACGCAAAAGTGAGGATTTTCATCGGGCTCAGGCCTCCTTAGCCCTTATGACGCATCGCGCCCGGCCGGTGTGACAGGTCGCGAAAGTTGACAAGCCCGGACCTTATCGGGCAACTCTCGCGACAGAACGCCGCAACGACTGGGTTAACGCCTTGGATTGCTTCTTCTTTTTTGCCCCGACGAGGGCAGCCCGATGACCACCTATCTCGATTTCGAAAAACCGATCGCCGACCTCGAAGGCAAGGTCGAAGAGCTGCGCCGCATGGCCGCCGCCGGCCAAGCCGTATCCATCGACGACGAAGTCACGAAGCTGGAAGAAAAGGCCAATCAGCTTCTGCGCGACACCTATTCGAAGCTCACGCCCTGGCAGAAGACGCAAGTCGCCCGCCATCCCGAGCGCCCGCACTTCCTCGATTACGCCCACGCGTTGATTCAAGATTTCACGCCGCTCGCCGGCGACCGCGCCTACGCCGACGACAAGGCGATCCTGGGCGGCATCGGAAACTTCCGCGGCCGCTCGGTCATGCTGATCGGCCATGAGAAGGGCAACGACACGAAAAGCCGACTGCGCCACAACTTCGGCATGGCGATGCCCGACGGTTATCGCAAAGCCGTGCGGCTGATGAGCTTGGCCGAACGCTTCGGCATCCCGGTCATCACGCTCATCGACAGCGCCGGCGCCTATCCCGGCATCAGCGCCGAGGAACGCGGCCAAGGCGAAGCCATCGCGCGCGGTACCGAACGCTGCCTCACGCTCGCCGTGCCGTTGATCTCGCTGATCATCGGCGAAGGCATGTCGGGCGGCGCCATCGCCATCGCCGCCGGCGACCGCGTCATCATGCTCGAACATTCGATCTACTCGGTGATCACGCCCGAAGGCTGCTCGTCGATCCTCTGGCGCAGCGGCGCCAAGGCGCAAGAAGCGGCGGCCGCCTTGAAGATCACGGCGCAGGATTTGTTCCAGCTGCGCATCATCGATTCGATCGTACCCGAACCCGTCGGTGGCGCCCATCGCGGCCGCGAACGCGCCATGGAAGACGCCGGCGACGCGATCGACCTCGCCCTCACCGAACTCGACCGCATGCCGCCCGAGATGCTGAAGAAAGCGCGTTGGGACAAATACCTGGCGATGGGCCGCGTCGGGCTCGCCTAATCAGCGCAGCGCCGCCTTGACCATGGCGGCCATCAACACGATGGCCTCGTCGTCGTTGAGCCCGCTTCCGCGCACGAGCGCACGCCAGGTCGCAAACGCGCTTGCGTGCTCGACGGCCGCGCGAACCAATTTCGGCGCCGCGCGTCCGCGCGTCCAACCCTGACTCAAAACCTCGTTGATCCGCGCCCACTGCGCGAAGTTCGGCGCCAGGATCTTGCGCAGCATCGCGTTCGTTTCGAGGTCTTGCGCGTTCGTCGCAAACATCGCTTCGGTCCGCGCGTGATAGGCGTAGATCTGCACGAGCGCCGCGCGCAGCCGCTGGTCCGGATCGACAATCTCGAGCCAAGGCTCCGGATCGGGCGGAGGATTCATTGCCAGGTAGTGCCCGGTGCACGCCGCGAACAAAGCCCGCTCGTTCGGGAAATGGCGATAGACGGTCAGCCGTTGGACGCCGGCTTCCGCCGCAACGGCACTGATCGACGTCTCGCGCGCGCCGCGCGTCTCGTGCAGGCGCACCGTCGCCTCGACGATCCGTTGGCGCGTCTCGTCCTGGCGCTCGGCGCGGGCCTTCAATTTGTACGGTCGGGATTTCAAACGAATCTCTCGATTGTGATGAGTGAACATACATGATCACTGATATTGACGAAAGCGGTGTGAAGGCATATTCATTATACACACATGTTCACTGATGGAGAATAAATGCATGCCCGGCACGGCACCAAGCACCGACGCAAACACGCGCATCGACGAAATCGCGAGTGGCATTTTCCGCATCTCGACGCCGGTTCCGCCCGGCGCCGTGCCCGGCGGCTTCACGTTTAACCAGTTCCTCGTCGTGGACGAGGAGCCGCTACTTTTTCACACCGGCTTGCGCGGTATTTTCCCGGCCGTCGTGGCCGCAATCTCGAAGGTCATGCCGATAACGCGCCTGCGCTATGTCGCCTTCTCGCATTTCGAAGCCGACGAATGCGGCGCGCTCAATCAATTCCTGGCTGCGGCACCCGGCGCCGTGCCGGTTTGCAGTGCGATCGGCGCCATGACGTCGATCGGCGATCTCGCAGACCAGCCGCCGCGCGCCATGGCCGACGGCGAAGTCCTCAACCTCGGCGGTCGCCGCGTGACGTGGTTCGACACGCCCCACGTGCCGCACGGATGGGATTGCGGCATGATGATGGAAACAACGACGCGAACGTTGCTGTGCGGGGATCTCTTCACCCAAGGCGGCGACGTCCACAAACCCCTCACGACCGGCGACATTTTGGAGCCGAGCGAGCAGATGCGCGCCGGGCTAGATTACTACGCGCACGGACCGGCGACGCGCACGCATTTGGAGCGCTTGGCGCAAGCGCGCCCCGCGGTGCTCGCCTGCATGCACGGCAGTTCTTACGAAGGCGACGGTGCGGCGCTGCTGCGTGCGCTGGCGGCGCGGTTGGAACGACCCGCTATCGCGGCCTGACGTCGCGGAAAAAGTCGCGCACGTCGTCGGCGAAAAGCTTCGGCTCTTCCATCGCCGCGAAATGTCCGCCGGCTTTCATTTCGCGCCAGCGCACGATGTTGTAGCCGCGTCGCCCCCAACTCTCCGGCGTCGGCGGCAGGTCGTCCATCGGATAGTCTGAGTAGGCCGTCGGCACATTCACCCGCTCGCCGGGTTTGAGCAACGCGCTACGTTCGGCGGGACCGGCGCGATAGAGCATGTTCGCCGAATTGATCGTGCCCGAATACCAATAAATCGAAAGCTGCGTGCACATCGTATGCATCGGAAAGCGCGCCTCCATCCCGTCATACGGATGGTCCTTGCGCGTATCGCCGAGCCGCCAATATTTGTCGGCGAGCCACCCGGCCAAACCCACCGGCGAATCCATCAGTCCGAACGCCAGCGCCATCGGCTTCGTCGACTGGATCGAGCGATAGCCTTCTTCTTGGCGCCACCACGCCTTCATCTTTTCGATCCAGGCGCTTTCCTCGGCTGTCACCGGCGGCTGCGACGGATGCTTCAAATGCGGCCGC
>JAIOQG010000207.1 GCA_021413465.1 Alphaproteobacteria bacterium
GTGGATGGGCGAGATCAACGCCGCGCTGGCGCAGGCCGACGTGCCGTGGGCGCTGAATATCGTGGCGCACAAATCGTATGAGCGTTTGAAGGACGAGCTGGCGCTGATCGTGCGGCACAAGCCGCCGTTGGTGATTACGGCATTGGGCAGTCCGCGCGCGGTGGTGGATGCGGTGCATTCCTATGGCGGCTTGGTGTTTGCCGATGTCATCGACATGCCGTTCGCGAAGAAAGCGTTGGAGGCCGGCGTCGACGGGCTCGTGCTCGTGTGCGCGGGCGCCGGCGGGCATACCGGGCAGCTCAGTCCGTTTGCGTTCGTGCATGCGGTGCGCGGGATTTTTCCTGGGCCCCTGGTTGTGGGCGGCGCAATCGGCAGCGGGCGTGCGATCCGCGCGCTTGAGGTGATGGGCGCCGATCTCGCCTATATCGGCACGCCGTTCATCGCGGCGGAGGAATCGCTGGCGCCGGACGCCTATAAGAAGATGGTGGTGTCGTCGACGCATGAGGATTTGATCGTGACGAACGCGATCACCGGCGTCAGGGGCAGTTGGCTGAAGCCGAGCTTGGTTGCGGCGGGTCTCGATCCGGCGGCATTGGCGAAAGGCGAAGCGCCGAATTTTTCGGACGCGACGAACGCCTACAATCGCTGGAAAGACACCTGGGCCGCGGGACAGGGCATCGACCTCGTGCGCAAGGTGGAACCGGCGGCGGATATCGTGGCGAACCTCGTGCGCGAGTATCGCGCGGCGGGGTAGGGGGTGTTCCCTTCCGTGTCGGTCAATCTCGGCTCGGCTGCGCGAGCAAAAGGGCCGATATTGCCTGAGGCGTTTCAAAGAAATAGTCCGGCGCCTGCGCTTTGAGCAGAGCCGGCGTGGCGTAGCCCCAGGCGACGGCGCCGTTCGCGATGCGGGCTGTGCGGGCGGCTTCGAGGTCCCGGGTTTCGTCGCCGATCGCGATGGCGCGCGCAGGCGGTGTGCCGGTGAGTTTGAGGACGCGTTTGAACTTGGATGCTTTGCCGAACATCGAGGCGTTGCAGGCGTAGGCGTGAAAGAGCGCCGCGCGATCGGGGTTTAGCGCACGGCGAACGGCTTCTTCGGTGTTGGAGCTGACGACGGCGAGTTTGTGTCCGGCGTCGTGGATTTCATGCAGCATCTCGGCGATGCCCGGAAAAAGCTGCGGGCTTTCGCCTTCCTTTGCGAGTTGGCGGACGTAGGCTGCGATCTGCGGCAGGCGCCACATGGGCACGCCGAGTTCGCGGATGATGGCGCGGCTGTCGCGGCCGCGCAGGTTTTCGATCTCGGCCTCGGCGACTTGGCGTAAGCCGTAGCGTTTGGCGGCGGCATTGAGCGCCTTGAACATCCACGGGCCGCTGTCGGCGAGCGTGCCGTCGAAGTCGAAGATGAAGAGTTGAAACGTCATGCGTCAGGTGCTTTCCGCCCTCAGTATCCGACGGCGCTGATGGTCAAACGCAAGACTGTGGCGACGAGGGTCAGTGCGGCAACGCCTGCGCCCCACAGACCGATGAACCACAACACGCGCCGCCAGGGCTCGTTGCGCATCAGTGATAACCCTCGTCGCGCACCTTGCCGCGGAATATCCAATAGGCATAGGCGGTGTAGGCCAGAATGATCGGGATCATCACGCCGGCGCCGACCAGCATGAACAGTAAGCTCGACGCCGGCGCCGCAGCGTCCCAGATCGTGATCGTGTCGGGCACAATGTAAGGATAGAGGCTGACGCCGAGGCCCGCAAAGGTTAGTGCGAACAGCGTCAGCGACAGCAGAAAAGGTGCGACCTCACGCTTGGCGCGCAGGGTTACGAATAGCATCACGCCTACGATCGCAACGAGCAGGGGCACGGGTGCCGTCAAGGCAATTTGGGGCCACGAAAACCAGCGCGCGTAGTATTGCGCTTGCAAGAACGGTGTCGCGAGGCTGACGGAAGCGATGGCCGCGAGCGTTGCTGCCGCAAACCATGGCGACAAAGCGTGTGCGCGCGATTGCAGCGAGCCTTCGGTTTTCATGTTGAGCCACGTTGCGCCCAACAGCGCGTAGGCCGAGACGACCGACACGCCGGTGAGGAGACTGAACCACGACAGCCAATCCCACCAGCCGCCGGCATAGGCGCGGCCGTCGACCGCGACGCCTTGCAGAATCGCGCCCAAGATCACGCCCTGGGCGAAGGCCGCCAGCAGCGAACCGCCGAAGAAGGCAAGATCCCAAGCTGGTTTTGCACGCACCGTGCGCCAGCGAAACTCGAAGGCGACGCCGCGAAACACGAGCCCCAACAGCATCGCAATTAGCGGCGTATAGACCGCCGGCATCAGCACCGC
>JAIOQG010000150.1 GCA_021413465.1 Alphaproteobacteria bacterium
GTTCGAGGCACGCTATTTTCGCGGATTGACGCTTTCGGGCCTCGAGCGCCACCAAGACGCGGTCGAGACATTGATTCAGGCGGCAGCGTTGCGGCCGTCGAGCTACGAGGCGGCGTTGGCTCTGGCCCACAATTTGGATGCAGGGGCGCGGCATGACGAGGCGCTTGACGCCTATTGGCGCGCCATGGAACTGCAACCCCTATTGGTCGCAACGCACGACGAGTTGAACCGTTTGGCTTGGATGGCCGATCGCTCTGATTTGTTTCTGAAATCCTATGCCTATGTGCGCGAACGCCACGGCGACGACCCAGCCCTGTTGTTTTCGGAAGCGCAAATTCGCCTGCAGCGGAGCGATCCCAAGGGTGCCGAGCCCCTGCTTCGCAGGGCTTTGGTCATAGAACCCGAGCGCGGCGATGCCAATGCTCTGCTCGGCCGATTGCTAGCGCGGCGCGGTCGATATGCGGAGAGTTTCGACGCCTTCGCAACGGCGGTGCGTGCCGACCCCTTGATGCTGGCCTATCGCAACGAGTTCGGCTATGCGCTGTTGCAAGGCAAAGATCCGAAGCACGCACTTGAGCAATTCGAAGCGGCGCAACGCGCGCAGCCTTTGGATCAACTGGCGCTCGGCGGCGTTTGCCTTGCGTATCGCGCGCTCGGCGACAGCCGCTACCACGACTTGGTGAAAATTGACGCGTTCGTGCGCGCCTATCCGCTGCGGCTACCGTCGGGTTTCGCCGACGCCGAGGCCTTCAACGCCGTTTTGGCGGAGGAATTGGCGACGCTGCATACGATGACGTCCGAACCGTTGGAACAGACATTGCGCGGTGGCACGCAGACGCCGGGTCTGTTGTTCACGCGCAAATCGAAACTGATCGAGCAGGTGCGCGAGTTGATTTCGGAGGCGGTTGGGGACTATGTGCGCGCAATGCCGGCGCATGCCAGCCATCCCTTGTTGTCGCGCAAGCAGGAGCAATTCAGCTTCACGCATTCGTGGTCGTGCAAATTGCGATCGAGCGGTTTTCATACCAATCATGTGCATCCGATGGGATGGATCAGTTCCGCCTATTACGTCAGTCTTCCCGATGCGCTTGAAGATGCGGCCAAGCGCCAGGGCTGGCTGAAGTTCGGCGAGTCGCATTTGGAGATGGGCGAAGATGACAGGCCGGAGCATTTCGTGAAGCCTGCGGTCGGGCATCTGGTTCTGTTTCCTTCGTATTTTTGGCATGGCACCGTGCCGTTCGAATCGTCGGCGGACCGGTTGACTGTGGCGTTCGACGTCGTGCCCGGAGTGATCGATCCCAGTACAATTCCATCGCGACCCTATTGATGACGATCGCTTCGAGGCGCAATTGTGATTGACCACGCGATATGACTGCGGAGCGGCGCAACCCCATCACGGAAGAGATGCTTGCGCGGTTACCGATGTCCGCCGACATCTATCCGCAAAAACTCGACTTCGTGCGCGAGACGGCGCTGTTGATCCGCTTCGGCGAGGAAGCGTATCGGTCCGCGAGTTTTTTGGACGACCGCGTCTTGGGGCCGAAAACGAACGGGGCCTTGGTTTCACTCGAACGCGTCGTCGCCGCATCGCGCGCGGCCGCTAATCTCAGGCCGGCGCATTTCATCTTTCACACCGGCCATGTCGGTTCGACCTTGGTGAGCCGTTTGCTTGAAGATAGTGGCGGCGTGCTGTCGCTGCGCGAACCGCTACCGTTGCGGTTGCTCGCAAGCGCGCATGACGATCTCGGCAAGCCCTACGCCTTGTTGGGAAACGAACAGTTCGAACAGGTTTTGGATGCATTCCTGCGGCTGTGGAGCCGCGGTTACGACCGGACGCGATGTGTCGTCGTCAAAGCCACCAGCAGCAGCGGGCGTTTGGCGGCACCGTTGCTCACGCGGTGCGGCGGGGCGCGCGCGATCTATCTCAACTTACGCGCCGAGCCTTATTTGGCGACGCTTCTGGCGGGACAGAATTCGCGCGACGATCTTCGCGGGCACGGGCCGGAACGTATGCGACGCCTGCTCGCGTTTGGCGTCGAGGCAGCGCCGTCCCTGCATCAGCTTTCGCTTGGACAACTGGCGGCGATGAGTTGGCTTACGGAAACGCTCACGCAGCGCGAGACGCTGAAAAAATTCGGCGAACGCGTTCTCGATGTGGATTTCGATAGGTTTTTGGCGAACGTCCCGGACGGTATGTCGCAAATTATGAAGCAGTTTGAATTAGCCGAAGACGCGAAATTTTTGTCTTCGATCGCCGCGAGCCCAACCTTGACGCGCTATGCCAAGGCGCCGGAACACGCCTACACGCCCGAGTTCCGCTCTCAGATTCTTGCCGATTCCCGCCAACGCCATGGCCATGAAATTCGCGAGGGCTTGCGCTGGCTTGAAAACACGGCGCGATCGAGCGCGGCGGCGACCGAGATTTTGAACGGCGCCGGCGGTTAGTTTTTCGCCCACATGCGCATGAGGTTTTGGCGCACAACGTCAAGCCGGACGCGGTTTTCCCATTTCATCGTCAGGCCTTCGAGTGCCGCAATCTCGTTGAGTTCATAGACCTGAGAGCGCTGGTGCTCGTCGGCGATCAGGCTTTCGATGAACGTGATCGAGACCAAGCGTTGGCCCGCGCGCACGGGCACGACTTCGTGCAACGTCGTCGAGGGGTAGACGATGGCGTCCCCCGCGCCGCCTTTGAAGGCGATGGTGCGGCTGCCGGCGACGATCGACAGTTCACCGCCGTCGTAGGTCGAGGGTTCGGCGACGAACACGGTGCATGACAGGTCAGAGCGCAGGCGGCCGTTGGGTACTTGAATGATCGCCGAGTCGGCGTGGGCGCCGTATTGCATGCCGGGCTCATAGCGGCTGAGCAGTGGCGGCGCGACGCGCTTGGGCATTGCGAAATCCACAAATTCGCGCGAGCGCGCGAGGGCCGCGTTCACGATGTGAACGGATTCGGCGTATTTCGGATCGCCGTGGTCAACCTGCAGATTGTTCTTCGTTTGATTGGCGGGGTTGGTGACGCGCCCGTCGACAAAGCGAAGCTCGCGGCTGAGGGTGAAGAGCCGTGCCACTTCCTGCGGCGTCAGGATGCCTTTGATTTCCAGGAACATTTTTTAGCCCTGCCCGTTCGCTTGGGTGTTTTGACGCCAATTTTCCGGCGCGTAAGGACCCAACGCTTCGAAGAGCGGGACGAGGTGCTTTTCGTAGGGCTTCCAGCGCGCGACCGACGATTTGAAAAGCGGCTGGCGCACTTGGGACGAGCTTGCCGTGCGCACGGGCCGGTTGGATTCGTAGAAACGCAGGCAAGCGTCGTCCCATTCCAAACCGCAGGCGGCGACGAGCTTTCGTACTTCGGTTTCGGGGTCGGCGAGGAGCGCTTCGTGCTGCACGTGGATGACGCGGCCCGGCAGCACCTCGTCCCAATAGGCGATGATGCTGCGGTACAGTACATATTGGCGGCCCACGGCGCCCAGATCGTATGTCGTTTCGTTGCGGTCCTTAAACGACTGGCGGAAGCAGGAGAAACAGGTGTCCACCGGATCGCGCATGCTGTTCAGAATGACGGCATTGGGAAACGCCAACTGTATGACGCCGATGTTCGAATAATTACCCAGCATCTTGTCGATCACACGATGCTCGCCGTCCCAGCCTCTTTCCTTTAGGGCCTCCAGATATGTTTCGCCGACACGGCGGTAGAAGCTGCGCTTGAACTCCTCCGTCATTTGCGCGCGCGATGTCGGCATGAGTTGCTTGAACGACGCCCCCAGCGCCTTCGTTTCGCCGAGGCCGGTGACGGAAGGGTGGCTCGATAGGATTTGCTCCAGCAACGTCGAACCCGACCGCGGCATGCCTACGATGAAGATCGGCGCGTTCGACTGCAGGCCGCTGCCGCCGAAGTGCGACAGATAAAGCGGTGTAAACATGGCGCGAATGCCGGCGATGTAATTCGCGAGATGGGCCTCGGCCTCTTGCACGGTGGCGTGCGATTCCGTGTTCTTGGGCATCACGCTTTGGGCGACGGGATCGATGAATTGCATGCCGAGATTTTCACGGCGCAGGCGATTTCCTTCGTCGAAGGCGCGGAACGCTTCGTCGTATTGCTTTTGTTTGTCCCTATATTCGCCGAGCGCAAACAGGATCTGAGTGCGCTCTTGAGGCGACATAAGCGGCGCATGAACCAGCTGCTCTAATTTGGCGACATCCGTCGCGGTCAAAGCGGTGATGTCGACAGCCGCGAGACCGACATAGCCGCCCGACGAGTCCGGCCAACCCACGATGATGCGGCGGAAGATATCCTTTGCCTCATCCATTTGCCCGGCAAAGCGTAATACCGTCGCCAAGCGCGACAGGGCCACTGGATCGTTGGGCGATGCCTCGACGTCGAGCCGGTAGAGCGGAATGGCAGTGTCCATATCCGCCAGTTCCTCCGAGATCCCGGCCAAGGCAAGCCTGAACTCTTTGACTTCGGGATGGCGCTTGGCGATCGCTGTCAGGCGGCTGCGTGCCGTGACATAGCGGCCGTCGCGCATTTCGAGTTCGGCCAGCATGAGCTGCGGGGCCGGCTCTTCCGGGTGGCGGCTTGCTAGGTCTTGGTACAGCGTGCGCGCGCGCTTGAACTCGCCGGCCAAGTGCAGCCGCTTTGCCTCAACGAATGTCGCGGTGAACACTTCTTGGGAATGGGGTTTCAGCATCGAGTTCACGTTTATCGGCGGCGCTTGCACGATCAGTGCGAAGCGCCCTCGCCTCCATAATATTCGCGTTGCGCGGCCAGAAGCTCGCAGACGAGCTCGCGTTCGGCGAGGCTCAAATACGGGTTCCAGATATCGAAAATCAGTATGACGCGAAGCTCGTCGCTTTCGTTGCGCGCTTCGTGCTCGATCGTGTCGTCGAAGACCCAGGCCTTGCCGCGGCGCCATTCGCGCGTTTCGTTGCCGACACGGAAGCTGCACCGTTGCGGCACCGTGATGCCCAGATGGACGATGAGCCTTGTGTTCGTGACGCCGGTGTGCGGCGGGATGCGCGCGCCAGGGTTCAGCGTCGAAAAGAATGCGGCCGGCGTGAAACCCGGCACGTCGGCCAGCGGCATCGTTTCCAAGATCGCCGTGGTCTTTGGACATCTCGCGCAATGTTCGTCGATGCGTTTGCCGTCGTCCCAAAAAAAGTAGGCGCTCCAATCCGCCGAACGGTTCAGCACGGCGGAGTCGTTGAGCGGCACGCCGTCGGGATGATTCATATAGGGGCGGAAACCTTGCCGGTCGCGCAGCAATACGCTTAACTCGCTTTCTATCGCATCGGTGCCGGCCTCAAGCTCTTTGAGCCAGGGAAATTGTTCGTCGTCGTAGAACTGAATTGCGGGCAGGCGCGGAAAATTCAGCATCACCGGTTGTTGCGTGTAGATTCTCTTGCGCCCCGTCATTGCATCTTTGCATTCTTCGAAGCGGTCGAGCCTGGCGCCGGCGTGCGCGTCGCGCGCCTTGCCCAGCTTGACGTCGAGGAATGCCTCAAGCGCGTTCGTGTTTTCATGCACGGCATCGCGCGCGCGACGCACGAGGTTGCGCAGATCGGGCGGCAAGCGCTCTTCGGCTGGCGCTATTTTCAATGCGTCGGCGAAGATGCGCGCCGCCTGGCGGCGGCGACCGGTCTTTTCGAGCAGTGCCGCTTGCGCCAGGAGCGCCGGATAACAGTAAGGGTCGGCCGTCAGTGCCGCCGTAAGTGCCGCCATTTCGCCCACGGGGTCGCCGAGCGCACGATGTGCGTTTGCCAAACTCAGTGGAATGACGGCGTCCCTCGGCGCCGAACGGGAGGCACGCTGCAACCATTGAACAGCAGCCGCCAGATCTCGCTGAGCCAAAGCCCGTTGCCCGAAGAAGAAGAGTGCTTCCGCGTGATCGGGCGCCAGAACTCGCACCTGCTCCCACGCTCGCGCCGCTTCGTCGAGGCGTCCAGCACGAACGGCGCGGCGTGCCGTATCGATCAGCGGATCAAGTGAGGGGTTCGATTCGGGCTGCACGAGGATCTCGCTGGTTTCGCATTTCGCTCATTTTCAATCCGGGACAACCCCTTCGCAACTTCCGCAGTGCCATGCAAGCGACGGGCGACATTCGACTAAGACCCCGCATTCACGAAGCGCCACGAACTTCACCACTCAAAGCGCAGCGGCTTTTTTTGTGGTGCAGATGCGCCACAAACTGTCTCCCAAATCCTTTGAGGTACCTCGAAAGTGTAGACGCAATGTCAGATTGCGCTCTAATCCGACTCAATAGGGGTGATTCGATACATATGGTGTAGGGGCGCAAGCCCTTGCGCTGAGCGGTTGTCTTTAAACAACCGCTTGATGAATTGTGGAGTGCGTCGTTCGTGTATTGTTCTCAGTTATCGCAAATTGGATTGAGCGCGGCATTGTCCGTTTCCGGCGATTGTTCGTCGGGAAACGGCGGCAACGGTCGATGCGGTTCTGCCGAACACGCCGCCAGCGCGCGCTCGCAATTTTCAATCCATCCCATCGAAGAATTTCAACGCAAGCACGGGCGAGCGAACCCGCGTTTGTTCCGAAAACTCTAACGCGAGCCACAGCAGAAGGGGGCATAACGTGTTGAACCAATCCAATAGGCGCACGCTGAAGACATCATTGATGGCCGGTGCCGCTGTGGCGACGGTGGCCGGATTTACGTCGGTTGCGCAGGCAGACGATGCAAGCAAAGTCGAAAAAGTAACGGTCACTGGATCGCGCATTCCGCAAAAAGGGCTGACGTCGGTTTCTCCGGTGTCGACCATTTCGAGCGTTGAAGCGAAGTTGACCGGCACGACGTCGGCGGAAACGCTGCTCAACGACATGCCGCAGGTTTTTGCGAACCAAGGAGCGGAAGTTTCGAACGGTTCGTCGGGAACGGCGACCGTCGATCTTCGCCAGCTTGGGCCGCAGCGCACGTTGGTGTTGGTCAACGGCAGGCGCTTAACGCCGGCCAACATCGCGGCGCCTACCGCCGATTTGAACAACATCCCGATCGCGATGATCGACCGCGTCGAAGTGCTGACGGGCGGCGCATCGGCGACCTACGGCGCGGATGCCGTCGCCGGCGTCGTGAACTTCATCTACCGCAAGAACGTCGAAGGGCTGTATTTCGGCGGCACCTACGGCATCAACGACCATGACAATGACGACGAGTTCTTTCGGTCGATTCAGGACGATGCAGGGTTCCCGAAAGCGGATGAGCACGTTAATGACGGTCGCGTCACGACCTTGTGGGGCTTGATCGGCGCCTCGTCAGGCGACGGTAAAGGCAATGTCACGGCCTATATTCAGTATCGCAACGCACAGGCATTGCTTCAGTCCGAGCGCGATTTTTCGAATTGCGCAATTGCAAACGGGAGTTCGGCGCCGCCGCCGGCAAATCTCAAAGACACATTCAACTGTCAAGGATCGTCTAACGGGCCGACGGGACGGTTCAACGTCGTTGGAGACGACATTCCAACGCGGTTCACTGCAAATTCGTCGGCGGCTGGGACGATGCGCGCATACGACGGTTCGATTGACACGTTTAACTTCAATCCGACGAATTATCTGCAGCGCCCGGACGATCGCTACCTCATCGGGGCGACAGCGCGCTATGAATTGGCTCCGGATTTGGAGTTCTATTCGGAACTGTCGTTCATGGACGACCGTACCGTCGCTCAAATCGCGGCCAGCGGCTTTTTTGCCGGTTCCGGCCCCGTCGGCGGCAATTTCTCGGTCAATTGCGACAATCCGCTTTTGACGGGCAATGGATCTGCTTCGATCGACGACGTGCAGGCCACGCCGTTTAACGTGCTGTGCGGCGACCAGCGCCAGAGCTTCAGCGTCGCGGGCCCCGTTACATTTACACTAGCGAACCCCTTGGGCACGACGGGAACCGCGACCGTCAATATTGGCCGGCGTTTTGTCGAAACCAACCTTGGCCGCCAAGACGATTTCCAATCGACGTCGTATCGCACGGTTGCCGGGTTTAAGGGGCAGATCGAAGATTGGGACTACGACGTATTCGCCCAGTACGGGACGACGACGACACCGCGCGCTTATCTGAACGACGTTTCGCGCACACGTGCGCAGCGCGCGCTGAATGTCGTGATCGACACGCGGCCTGGGTCGCCGACACTTGGCCAACCCGTTTGCTCCTCCGTTATCGACGGATCGGACACGAGTTGTTTGCCGGCAAACATCTTCAGCTTCGGCGAGCTTTCCGGCGCAGCCATCGCCTATATGAGCGCGACCGGCATTCAAAAGACAACCACCGAAGAACAGGTAGTCAACGCTTCGACGAACGGCGAGTTCGGCTTTGGTTTGCCGTGGGCCACCGACAACATCCAAGCCGCCCTCGGCGCGGAGTATCGCTGGACGAGCCTCAATCACATTGCAGACGACGTGTTTGCGTCCGGAGACTTGCTCGGTCAGGGCGGTTCGACGCCCAACACCAGCGGCCACTACGATGTTTGGGAAGCATTCGGCGAGGTACAAATCCCGCTCGTCCAAGATCGCCCGTTTGCGAAACTGCTTGAGATCAACGCCGGCTATCGGCTCTCGGATTACGACTCTGTCGGAATCACGCACACCTACAAATATGCCGGCTCATGGATGCCGACCGACGATTTGCGTTTGCGTGCCTCGTTTCAGCGCGCCGTTCGAGCGCCCAATGTGGTGGAGTTGTTCACGCCACAGGCGCAGGGCCTTTGGGGCGGAACAGACCCTTGCTCTCTGACCAGCAGCAGTTCGCCGGGCACAAATTTCTACAATGCGGCGCAATGCGCAAATACCGGACTGAGTGGCGCCCAATTCGCCGCATTCACGTCGTCAGGCGCATTCCAATGCCCGGCGGCACAGTGTTCCGGTCCGTTTTCCGGAAACGCAAACCTGAAGCCGGAATCATCGGATACGAAGTCATTTGGTGTCGTATTGACGCCGTCATTCCTGAAGGGCTTCAACGCATCCGTCGATTACTACGACATCAAAATCGACGACACCATTCGCATCATTTCGCAAACGGCGATTTTGGGTAACTGCGCGCAAACGGGAAATGCATTTGCGTGCAGCCTCGTCAATCGCGATCCTGTGACGGGAGCTTTGTTCAATAGCGCAACGCTTGGCGTGGGCGTCGATAGTCAAACCCGGAATTCGGGGACGCAGACATCCAAAGGAATCGACGTCGACGTGAACTACAAGCTGGACCTCGACGATGCGGGTTCGCTGACCTTGGGTGTCGTTGGTTCGTACTACGACAGCGCCGAGACCAATTACGGGCCCGGCTTCGAAACGTTCGAGTGTGTCGGCTTTTACGGCCTCGTCTGCGGCAATCCGACACCAGAGTGGAAGCATCGTTTGCGCACGACATGGGCATCGCCCTGGGATGTGGATTTCTCCTTCGCGTGGCGCCACATCAGCGACGTCAAGCTTGACGTCAATGATCCGACAGACGTGACGTTCGGGTACTTGTTCAACGGGCCGCTTGGCGATGTGATCGATGCGTCGATCCCCTCGTACGATTACTTCGACCTATCCTTCAACTGGGTTGCAACGGACCAAATCAGCATCACCGGCGGCATCAAGAACATCGGCGACAAGGATCCGCCGGTTGTGGATTCGCAGACCTTCGGAATCTCGTCGCCGCCTTACGGCAACGCGAACACCTATCCGGCGGTGTACGATGCGTTCGGCCGCGAAGTGTTCATCAGCATGAGCACGAAATTCTGAGTTGAGTTCGAATTTGAAACGGTTTCGGCGGCCCCGGTTCGGGCCGCCGTTTTCGTTTGAGGCCTGGCGCTGGGGGTTGATTCGGCGGGTATCCAGGTTTTTCGCGTGTCTGTGCGCAAACTCGCCGCAGCCAAATGCTACAAGATTGAAAGAATTCGGCGAGAGAAAACACTTTGTGCCGGATGTACGTTCGGCGGCGGCGGGGTATAACGAGCCCGCCTCGAGCCTGAGGTTTAAAGCCGGTCATAACCCTGGTGCACAAAGTCAAACGAAAGCTCACGACGATCTTCTGCGCGGATGTCGTCGGCTATAGCCGCTTGATGGGCGCGGACGAGCACGGCACGCTTGTGCGGCTCAAGCAATGCCGCGAGCTGATGCAGGCGTTCATCGAGCGGCATCATGGGCGCGTGGTCAGCTGGTCGGGCGATGCGGTGCTTGCCGATTTCAGCAGCGTGGTCGAGTCGGTGCAGTGCGCCGTCGAGATTCAGCGCGAGCTGAAGGCGCAGAACGAGAGCATCAGCGATTCCGAGCGTATGGATTTCCGCATCGGGATCAATCTCGGCGACGTCATGATCGACGATCACGACATATTCGGCGAAGGCGTCAACATTGCCGCGCGGCTGCAATCGCTGGCAACGCCGGGTGGGATTTTGATTTCGGGGTCGGTGCACGATCAGGTCAAGAACAAGGTTGCGCTTGGTTTCAATTTCATGGGCAACCAGCAGGTCAAGAATATCAGCGAACAGGTGCCGGTGTTCGTGGTGACGCACGATGTGGTTGCGGCGATGCCTATTGCCGGCTCCGTGGCGCTCGGCGGGCTTGGCCGGACGGAGAAAGTGTCGGCATTGAAGGCGCCGGCGCTGTTGCCGCTGCGGTTTGGCGCAACCGTCGTCGACGTGCTGTTGGCGTGCGTGCTGACGTTTGCCCTGGCGGTTTTCCTTGATCCTTCGATGGGACCTGCGTTCGAGATCGACGCGCCCTACTCCTTCTTTGCGACGCAACGAACGCTTTCGACCGATTTGCCTTCAACGGATATCGAGGGCGGCGGCGAAGTCGTGCGCACGACGACGCGCTCGGTCATTGAGCGCAATTATTTCGGATTGATCCGGCAGAATTATCGCCGGACGGATGTCGAGTTGACGGGTGATCGTTTGGCCATTTCGGGCGCGCGCCAACTCAAGGGCAGCAGCGTTGAAGTGCTGCTTGATGCGCGCGGCAAGCAAAGCGTTTCGCGGCCCTCGCTGTTGCTTGCGACGATCTTGGTCTATTTCCTGATTGCGATACTCACCGAGGGTTTCTTTATGCGCGGCGCGTCCCCCGGCAAAGCGCTGCTGGGATTGCGCGTCTCCACCGTGCGAGGTGAGGCCGCGGGTCTGCAGGAGGCTGCGTTGCGCAATTTGGCGAAAATTGCATCGGTAGCGACTGCGCTGATCGGCGTGTTGATGGCGTTGTGGTCCAAACGCGGACAAATGCTGCACGATCACCTCGCCGGATGTTACGTTCACGATGTGAAATAACTGTCGGTGCCATGCCGCAAGCGCCTGCAACTCCTAAGTCATAGTCGCGATGTCAGATCCTATTTCAGACCCTATCCGCCATACGCTTCAACAAGCCGTGCAGCTGCTGCAACGCGGCGGGGCGGACGAAGCGCAAGCTCTTTTGTCCGCCCTCGTGGCGCAGCGTCCCGATAACGCAGATGCCCTCGGCTTGCTTGGGATTGCGCTGGCGCAACGCAACAACTCCGTTGCCGCGGCCGGCATGTTCGAGCGCGCGATCAAACTCACGCCGCAAAATCCCGGCATTCATGTGAACTATGGCAACGTGTTGCGAAAGCTTGGCCGGCCAGCGGAGGCGGCCGAGAGCTTCCGCCGCGCTATCGCATTGCGGCCCGATGCGTTACCGGCGCGGCGCCAGTTGGTGTCGACGCTGTTGGATGCTCGTCATTTTCATCAGGCGCTCGAAGAGAGTGCGATCCTATTGCGGCACGCACCGGGAGATCCGGCGGCGCGCAACGATCGAGGTCTCGCTTATCTGGGTCTCGGCCGCTTCGAGGAAGCCCTTGCCGAGTTCAATGCGGCCTTGAGCGCTCATCCCGATTTCGCGGCGGCGCTGAGCCACAAGGGCGTCACACTGTGCCGGCTCCGGCGTGTCGATGAAGCTCTGCAATGCCTCAAACGCGCCGCGATCTTGGAACCGAAAAGCGCGCAGATTTTGTGTCAGCAAGCTCATGCGCACATGTTGGCACGCAATTTCGAAGAGGCCTTGCGCTGCCTTGATGTTGCAATTGAACTTGAGCCCCAATTGGCTTTCGCGTGGACGACGCGCGGCGAGGTCTTGCAGCGGATGGGGCGGGTCGCGGACGCCGTGGCGAGCTTCGAGAGTGCATTGAACCTCGATCCGTTCGATTGGGATGCACTGTCGGGCGCTGGCGTTGTCTATGCGTTGGCAGGGAATTCTACGGCCGCAATCGACGCGCTCAATCGCGCCGCGCAAATCCGCCCCGATCATGCGCAGACCTATCTCGATCGCGCCCAAGTCGCGCGCGGGATCGGTAACAATCCGGCGGCGCTGTTCGACATCGAAAACGCGCTGAGAGTCGATCCCGGGAACATCGAGGCCATCGTGTTGCGGGTTGCCGTGCATCGCGCCCTCGGCAACCGCGCCGAAGCGCTGGCGGATTGCGAAACGGTGCTTAAGGCCGATCCCGCCAATTGGAGCATCCAGAACAATCACGGCGTCATCCTGGACGAACTCGGCCGCTCGGAAGAAGCATTGGCGAGTTACGAGAAGGCGCTTGAGCTCAACCCCAACAATCCCGATTCGTTTCTCAATATCGGGACGGCTTTGGTGGCGCTCAAACGGGGCGAAGACGCGGTCAAGAAATACGACCTTGCCCTCGCGCTCGATCCCACGAATATCGGTGTTTACAATTGCAAGGGTGCGGCGCTCATTGCCATGCGCCGCTTCGACGAGGCGCTGGAGAGTTTCGATCGCGCGATCGCGCACGAGCCGGATTCGGCGATATCAAATTTCCATCGCTCGTTCGCTTTGCTGGGACGGGGCCGACTGAGCGAAGGGTTTGAAGCTTATGAGTGGCGGCGCCGTGGCGACTTTCCGTTTGTCCAATTGCCGCGCTTCGAACAACCGGAGCTTCGCCCCGGCGAGGATGTGAACGGAAAGAGCCTGTTGCTCTATAGCGAGCAGGGTCTGGGCGACATCATCCATTATGCGCGCTTTGCACGCAGCTTTACGGATCGGGGTGCGAAGGTTGTGTTCGCGACCTATCCGGCGCTCCAACGTCTGATGGCAAGTCTTGGCGACGATATCGTTGTGGTTCCCCCCGAGGGGCCGTCGCCACCGTTCGACGTCACCTGCCCGCTGCTGTCGGCGCCGCATATTTTGGGCACGACGCTTGATAACATCCCGGCAGAGGTTCCCTATCTCAGCGCTGCGGAGGAGTTGCGCACGGCGTGGCGCAAGCGATTGGAGCCTTATGCGGGGACCTTACGCGTCGGGCTCGCCTGGTCCGGCAATCCGCAATATCCGAATGACGCTACGCGCTCGATCGCATTCGAAAAGCTGGGTGCGATCCTTGAGGTGCCCGGTATCACATTCGTCAACGTGCAAAAAGACGTGCGACCCACCGACGAAGAGGGCTTGTTGAAAAGCGGCGCGATCGATTTTCGCGGCGAGTTGACGGATTTCGCCGAAACGGCGGCGCTCATTTCCGAACTCGATTTGGTGATCGCCGTCGACACGTCGCTTGCACATCTCGCGGGCGCGTTGGGTAAGCCGGTTTGGATTTTGCTGTCTGCCGTTTCAGACTGGCGTTGGTTTGAAGATCGAACGGACAGCCCCTGGTATCCAACCGCCCGCTTGTTCCGGCAGAAGCATGTCGGAGAGTGGGAACCTGTGTTCGCCGACATGAAAACGGCTCTGCAAGAGCTTGTGACGGCGCGGCGTTTAGGCGAGTAATTGCGCCATTCGGATGCGCATCGCGTCGGTGTTGCTTCGCACCTTCGCCTTGTACGCCGCGACGCGATCGCGATCGACTTTCCAAGCGATGCTTTCAGGGAAGGCTTGCCCAAAAATATCGACGAGCATCGAACGGAATTTACCCGAAGCAAGGTTGCGATCGCCCATTTCGCGCTGCTCGATGTAGGACACCTCTTCCGCCGCCGTCAGTGCGCAAAGCAGCGGATGCAAGCGTTCCGAGAAGACGCGCTTGTGGCGCTGGATGTGCTGGATCGTACGGTCCAGCGGCAGATCCTTCAAGATACCGCCACCAATGTGAAGCGATTGGTCGACGAAGGGCACGGCGATCGGAAAGGCGTTGATGAGCCAGTCGCCGAGATGGGAAACATTGTCCCGGCCGCGGCCATAGAGAAGCACATCTTCCTCGTAGCGCGCGTACCAATGCGTCAGCCGATCCAAAAACGCCGCGAGTTTCGCGGCCGGAAGCTGGGGGCGGTACTGCGTGCCGAATATGCCGATGGTGGCTTTGGCGTTGGCGGTGGCAGCGAGGAGTTGGTCGTCGAGCAAGTCGCCGAACAGGCTGTTGCCGATACCGACGACGAGGAGATCGAGATCGGGCGGCACGGGTGCGAACGGCCGCAAGGTGCCCCAGGTCAGTTCGGCGTGTGCGGGCAACACGTCGTTCAGCAAGTGATATCCCAAACGATCGCCGAAATTGCCGACATTGTTGTAGGAGATGACATGCACGCGCTTGCGCTGTGGCGCCCGCGCGGCGTCTTGGCGTTCGAGCCGGACGAGGTATTGCAGCGCGTCGACCTGCTTCGTCAGCGCGACGCGGTAGCCGTGAGCGCGCGCGATGTTGAGGAATTCCTCCAGCGCGAAGTCGTTGACCCAGCCCAGGGCGCGGCGGTCGAGATGCGCGGTCGAACCGGTATCGCAATAACTGCACAGAATAGGCTTACCGGTGCGGGCGAAGGCGGCGAAGAGTTCTTCGGGTTTGTAGATGTATTCCCAGACGCCGAGCATCACCACGAGATCCGCCGCCGTCACCGCTGCCGCGGGGATGCCTTGGGTGTTGAGGTCGGCGACGATCGTGCGCGCGTCGCGCGCGACGATGTCGCAAGGTTGATAGGTGCACCCGAACGGAAGGTGCCGTTCGAGCGCCATGGCGCCGCACCCGATATCGAGCACGCGCGTGCCGGCGTGGACGAAATCACCCGCCATCACGGCGCGGGCTTCCCAGGCCGGCTCTAGCTGCTTGGCATCGGACCATCGCGTCACGTCCGTCTGACGCGTTTCGATGACCTGTTTGCGGCGTTGAATTTCGTCCATGAGACTCTCTGCGAGGGCAGCGGCACTTCTAGCGGCCTTGTCCCTAAATTCCAACAGAGTTGGAGCAACAAAAAGGGCGCGAGCTTAACGCTCGCGCCCCGCTTTGCCGCCGTCTTTGGGCGCTACTTCGTCTTTTGCGGTTCCATGAGCATTTGGTGCCCTTGGTTTTCCTTCGTGTCGTTGACGAGGATGCGCGTCAGGTCTGCGACGGGTTCAGCCTCCATCACCTTGCCCATCATGGCCATCGTGCGCACGACTTCGACCGACGTGCCGAACATTTCCGCAATTTCCTCGAACGGATTTTTCTTGGCCGGGAAACGCTTCAGATTGATTTCGGAATCCGGGGGAATACCGGCCAAGGCCTTCGTCGCTTCGAGCGCTGCACGGAAACCACCGAACTCGTCGACCAAACCGCGCGCCTTTGCATCGGCACCGGTCCAGACGCGGCCCTTGGCGATTTCGCGGATCTTCTCGACCGGCTGCTTGCGACCGGCCGCGACTTTTGCCGTGAAGTCCTCATAGATCTGGTCGAGGCCACGGTTGAAGATCGCCAATTGTTCGGGCGTGAAGGACTGCGCGGCGGAGTCTATAAGCGCATTCGTTCCCACGCCGAGCGGGCGCACGTTGATGCCTAGCAAGGCGAAAGTGCCGGAGGTCACGATCTTGCCCGAGAGCACGCCGATCGAACCCGTGATCGTCGTTTCGTGGGCAAAGATTTTGTCCGCCGACAGCGACACATAGTAGCCACCCGACGCGGCGACATCGCCCATGCTGACGACAACTTTCTTGCCGGCCTTCTGAGCCTTCTTGACGGCGTCGAGAATCTGATCGGACGCAAGCGCCGAGCCACCGGGCGAATTTACCCGGAAGACGATGGCTTTGACGTTATCGTCGTCGGTGGCGTCACGGAACGCTTGTGCGATCGTGTCGCCGCCAATGGAGCTGTCGCCGCCGAAGTCGGACGACGAGGCGCCGTCGTTGATTTGTCCGTCGCCTTGAATGAAAGCGATCGTCGGGCGACCCATACCGACCCAGGGACTGCCCGACATTTTGAAATATTCGGACAGGGTCTTGATCTCGGCCTTGCCGCCAGCGCGGGCCAAGGCCGCGTCTTCGGCTTCGTCGTCATAGCCTTGTTTGTCGATCAGTTTCTTGTCGATCGCTTGCTGCGTCAGATACGGCGCGCCGTTGACCAGGGCCACGATTTCGTCGCGGGTCTTTTTGCGCGAGGCGGCGATTTCGGCGGTTGCGGATTCGAAAACGGATTCGATCAGGCGCGTGCTCGCTTCGCGATGCGCGGCCGTGAATTCCTTCTCCGTAAACATGTTCGCCGCGTTCTTGTATTCATAGCGCTGAGCGAATTCCGGTTTGGCTTCGATTTTGTCGAGCATGCCGCGCAGGAACATCGAGGTGGTGGACACACCGGCCGTGTTCATCGAGCTCACGGGCTGCAGCCAAATCTCATCGGCCGCCGAGGCCAGCAGGTAGTCGCCCATGCCGGTGGTATAAAACGCTTGGGCATGCGCGATGACGAACTTGCCTTTCGCCTTAAACGATTTCAGGGCGGCGCGCAGCTCTTGCGCTTCGCTCGACGACAAGCCGCCGCCGACGCGCAGGAAGAGACCTTTCACATGGTCGTCGCTTTCGGCTTTGGCGAGTGCGGTAACCGCGTCGATCATGGAGGCGACGTTGTGTTCGTCGACGAAGGGATTGTTGCGGCGCTGATCAGGAAGACCGTTGCGCATGTCGAGCGACAAAACCATTTCGCCCGGCAGCTTGGGCTGCGTGAACACGCCGACTATGCCGACGACGATGAACAGCAGAACCAAGAAAATGATGACCGAGGCGATACGATTGAAGATGCCCCCCAACCGCGCCAAGAACCATGACCACATGAAACGCCCCCTCGAAACCTTGTGAAGTTACGGCAACATAGATGGTGCTTGCCCTGGGCACCATGCAAGGCTGCAACTTTTAAGTATAAGTGGCGCACGTCGCAATAAATACGTGCAGGCGCTTTTACTCGCCTCTCGCGCGAGCTGTTTGCTTGTCTTACCCCGCACTGACAGAACAAATATCGAACAGAAAATACTTTTCTCGCGATTGGGCCTGGAGTCTCACCACTCTTCGATCAGCTTGAACGATGCCCCAACCTCGCCGGAAACGCGCAGGATGCAAGGGCCGGCCGCGCGCGGGACGCTCCATTGGGCGGTTTCGTTCACCGGGCCATCCGTCATTTGCGTGACGCAACTTAGCCGGAACTCGCGCACTTCACCGGTGAAGGACGAGAATTTGAACTTGCGACGGGACAGCGGATGTTCCCAGAGGCCGCCTCTGGCGCCGGAGAGTTTTGTCAACGCTGCGTCGACAACCAATGGCTCGGCACTTGCGAGCCTTCTCATTGCATCGTCGAGAACCTTCATCGTCGCTTTGCGATCTGCACCGGTCGCGTCGAAATTGTCCGTGGCCGGCAGCGGCGCCGCGCACGCCGCATAGTGAAAGTTCCCTTTCGCAACTTCGAGTCTCATGCGCATGCGCTGTGCCGCCGGCACGACGGTTTTTTCCAAATAGCGCCCGCCTTCGATCACGGCATGGCGAATGTGTACGAGCGCGCGCGATGGGTCGTTGGATCTTTCGTATGCGAATGCAAGCGCGAAGGAGAGCTTCGCCTGCTCGTACAAGGTAACGGGCAATTCGAATGTGCGCTCGAGAACGGCGATGCCTTCGGCGTATTTTCCTTCCGCCACCAGGCCTCGCCCTTCGTCGTAGTTCGCGACGACTTCTTCGTGTATTGGCGCATTACCAACGTGTTTGGCGCGAAAAACGATCTCGGCGGAGTTTGCGTGCTGCTCGATCGGCTGGCCGTCTTGGGTTGCGGGTTTGTATTTCCAGCGCGCCACGGCCTGGCGCGCGGCCTTGGCCATGCCCGCCGAACCGACTTGGTCCAAAACAACGACATCTTTGGTTTCGCCTTCGGCATCGATCGTAAAGCCGAGGCGGAACCAGCCTTCGCTTTCGCTTGCCGCATCCGATTCCGGAAAGACGGGCGGTGATCGGGTCACAAGCACAGCGGGCGCAAAGCCCGGTTGGGCTATCTTGTCCGAGCAAAGCTCCGTCCCGGCGCCGACGACCGGCTGGGCTCGCGCTTCCAACAGAATCGGGTTCAAGACAAGGCTCAAAACCGAGATCGTCGCCAGATAAGTCTTCATGGCCTCCGACATTCGCCGACACACGACTCTTTCGAGGACTTATATAGCACGCGCCGGTCACATTCATCGCCAGTTATCGACGGCAGCTTAGACATTCAACTTATGCGCCTCAGAACTACCACCGGAGCGCGCATCGCACGCTCCGGCTTCCGATCAAACATCATCAACTCTTGATACGCAGCGTGGCGCCGATCATCCGAGGTTCACCGACGAAAGCGTCGATCGTGCTCGTCCCTACGGGCGCCGTCGACGTAATGGTCGAGCCCTGCAGCGGCGAGTCGAACGATGTGTTGATGTAATTCTCGTCGAACAGGTTGCGCGCGAAGATCTCAAGCCCGACGCGCTCGTTCTCGGAATAAAGTCCAAGCTTCACGCCGACGACCGTGTAGGCGTCCTGCTCTTTTCTCGGGTCGAGATTCGCGCCGGTGTTCGTTTCGCTTTGCCAGCGCGCGTCGGCATGAAAGCGCGCCGTGAAGTTGTCGACGAAGGGCACGCTGTAGTCGAGTCCGCCTGTCAACGTCCATTCGGGCGCGCTTGAGACCTGAGCGCCGTCGAGCAGGAAAAGTTCGGGACGCGCGGCAACAAATGCGGCGCCGAGGTCGCCGTAATGGGCGTCGGTGTATTGCACCGAGAAGTTGGTCGAGAAGGCTCTGACCGGCGACCAGAACGCTTCAACTTCGACGCCCTGGCTGATCACTTCGGGAATCGAGGTGACGATGAAGGCGGTTCCCGTGAAGGAGTTGAGCTGGAAGTCTTCGAATTTCTGATAGAAAACCGCCGTGTTGACGAAGAGACTGTCGTCAAAAGCGGTCTTTAGGCCAAGCTCGAACGCATCGACGAATTCGGCGCCAAAGCTTGTGTCCGGGGCGCGCACGGTTTGTGCCGGCACGACGCCGGGAACAGCAAAAGTCGCGTTCGACACGATCGATCCGGCGGCATCCGAATAAATGCGATCGAGGTTGAAGCCGCCGGCTTTGTGACCGCGCGAGTAGGTCGCGTAGGTGTTTACGTCTTCGTCGAGCGCCCAAGCCAAAGTTGCGGTGCCGGAAAACTCGTCTTCCGTGCGTTCTTGATGATGCGGCGCGGAGGCGGTTAGAACGTCGAGTGCGTGGCGCGCCGACTGCAAGCACGTGATCGTCGCCAAGCGCGTTGGCACCGATGCCGGCCCCGTGTTTGTCGCCACGTTCGTGATCGGATCCAGGCCGTAAAGAGCTTCGATGCTGGCGCACCCATTTGCCCCGGATGTGCGGTAGGTCGCGTCATACGTCTTTTCTTCTGTGGTCCAACGTACGCCGGCGATGAAATCCAAATTGTCGTCGAGGTGGAAGACGTTGTGGGTAAACAGTGCGAAACTCTGAGCGTTTTGCTCATAGAAATCGTTATCGCCCGTTCCCGGCGTGAAGACCGGAGTAATCAAGGGATGAGCGAAAGCACCATTTAGAGCGCCGCGCAGTGCGCCTGGGACATCGCCAACGCGGTGAAGACTCAAAAACGCTTCCAACTCGCTTCCGGCGGTCAGCGTATTGCTGCGGGTGAGGTCTTCATCCGCAAAGTAAACGCCGAACAACCAATTGACCCAACCCGCCTCGCCGGTGATGCGCGTTTCGTGCGTGACGGTCTTGAACTTGTTGTAGTTGCTGCCGTCGTCGGGGAAATAGAGCATGTCGGCGCCGGAGAAATCAGCGTCCTGACCATAGGCCGCGTCCCACTCACGCAACGCCGTGATGGAGGTGAGCTTGGCGCCTTGAATATCCCAATTGAGTTCGGCCGAGACGCCTTTGTCTTCGACATCGGTGTCGGTCGAACGATTGCCGAAAGCAATCTGGGAATCGACTTGATTGGTCGTCCCCTTGCCGGAAAGCGGCCCTTCGATGACGTTGATCGCTGTTGGTGCCGATGTGCTGGTTGTGAACGGCGCGACCGCGCCCAGTGCTCGCCCATTTCCACCGGGTGTTACAGTCACGGCCGAACAGCACTGATCGTTACGCTTTGAATAGTCCGCGATGACGCGAAGGTCCGCGTCCTCGGTGATCTGCCAGAGCACCTGGCCGCGGGCGTTGTAGTAGCTTTGGGCGTTGCCATCGTAAGCGTCGGGCCGGCCTGGGTTTACATCGATGAACCCTTCTTGCTCTTGGCGCGTGAAGTTGAAGCGGGCGGCCAATTCGTCTTCCGCCAGGACGTAGTTGACCATCCCTCTGCCGGCGTAGCCGTCGAACGAGGAGGCCGTTCCTTCGATCGAGAATTCGTCCACGAAGGACGGCTTTTTCGTGATGACACTCATGATGCCGGCCGAGGTGTTGCGGCCGAAAAGCGTGCCTTGCGGACCGCGCAGAACTTCGATGCGCTCAAGTTCGCCGAGATCGCCGAACGCGACGCTGGCGCGATTGCGATAAACGCCGTCGATAAACGTGCCGACCGCAGACTCAAGTCCGGGGTTGTTGCCTTGCGTACCGATGCCGCGAATGCGCGCGGTGTAGGCGGCCGCGTTGCCGTTATTGGTGACTACCAACGACGGAACGAGCGCCACCAGGTCTTGGATGTTCTCGATATTGGCCGCGGCGAGGGCTTTCTTACCCACGGCCGTGACGGCAAGGGGCGTGTTCTGCAGAATCGTTTCGCGACGGGTCGAGGTGACGACGACTTTCTCGACGCCGCCTTCGTCTTGATCCGCCGACGCTTCGGGCGCCGCAGCGGCAGGCGCAGCCTCCGGCGGCGGCGCGTCAGGTGCGGGCGTGCCTGCGCCGGGCGATATTTTTGACGGGGTGTTTTGAGCCGGCGGGCCTTGATCCGGTCCGTCAGCACTGGCGGGTCCGGCAGCAAAAACCGCCATGGACGTCAGCGCGACAAGAGCCGTCGACAAGCGCAATCTGCGTTTGCAACCGGACGTTGACAATTTGACACTTACAGCCGCCGGCACAATAGCGCGAGCGACTCCACCACACATCACACGTGTCACCACCAGAACCCTCTTTCGAATCGTTTTGTGTGCCGAAGCACTTATCGATCAAAATTAACTACGTGCTTTGTAATTGTCTGCCGAGCAGAACGTGTAAAAAGTGCTCGACTGCGGAATATCCCGCGCAATTTGGCGCAACTTTTCGAGCGCCGCGCGATGCGCACAGCGCACGCAATCTGGAGTCGGTGTGGCGAGAAGGAAACGGTCGCCGGAATTGTGCCGTTAATTATGGGGACACTATGATTCGGCAACCCCGTAGATGCCGCACGCGGGTTGCACTGACGCGATTTGCACCCGAGTGGGCGCAGCGAGTGGCCCAGCCATTAGCGACATGCCAATTTTGTCTAGCTGACCTTGGACAACGCCACCCGCCAGCGCCTTTACTCGCGCTGCCGGGCGGCAAGTCGCGACGCAGTCGTTACGACGTTGCGTCCGCCGTCAATTCAGCCGCACTAAAGACTTGCTGCTCCAAACGTATCGCACTGGTTGGTATCGCCGGTCTGCAAGCCTTTTTTGAACCAGGTCGTGCGTTGGGCCGACGTGCCGTGCGTGAAGCTTTCGGGGACGACGTAACCCCTGGCTCGCTTTTGCAGACGGTCGTCGCCCACGGCGCCCGCCGCGTTCATCGCTTCTTCGATGTCGCCAGCTTCAAGCACTTTCTTTTGCTTCTCGGTTTGATTCGCCCAGACGCCGGCAAAGCAATCGGCCTGAAGTTCGAGCTTCACCGACAGTGCGTTCGCCTCTTCCTCGGTGGCGCGCGAGCGTTGTGCGCTCACCTGGCCAGAGATGCCGAGCAAGGTTTGAATGTGGTGTCCGATTTCGTGCGCAATGACATACGCCACTGCAAAGTCACCGCCGGCGCCCAACTTGCCGCTCATCTCGTCCAAGAACGACAGGTCGAGATACACTTTCTGGTCCGCAGGGCAGTAGAACGGCCCGGCCGAGCTTTGCGCCGTGCCGCAGCCCGAATCGACCACGTTTCGAAACAGAACCAGCGTCGGCACCTCATATTGCTTGCCGCTGGCGCGAAAGATGGCCGTCCAGGTGTCTTCCGTGTCGGCGAGAACGACTTTTACGAAGGCGCTGCGGGCTGCTTCCGCCGCGGTCTCTTGATAGGGCGCGGCTGGCGCCTGCGTCTCGCCGCCCGTACCTATCGCGTTCGGATCAAGGAATTGGCGCGGATCGATGCCGAAAACGAGCGCCAGGACGACGATCACAATCAGCCCAAGGCCGCCGCCTAGGCCTGCGCGTCCGCCCAAGCGACCGCCTGCGGATTGACCGCGCCGGTCTTCAACATTCTCGCTCTGTCTGCGGCCATCGGTCTTCATGACATTTCTCCCTGGTCGACGCGGCAACCGTTTTCCGCCATTTTCGGCCGCTGCGCAATTGCCAGCATGGCCGAATAAGAGGTGGTTGCAACCTTAACACCCCTTGTTTGTGGCCGTCCGATCTGGCGAAGTGAGTTCAAGGGAACGCGCCGCTTCTTTAGGGGAAGAACGGATGCTTTGGAAGTTTGCATCTTTCGTGGGAACCGCGGTCGCGACGACCGCGTTGGCGCTCGTATTCATGACGCTGCCGGCGCAACAGTTCGAGCCGGCCAACGCGTATTTCCAAGAAACGAACATTTACCGCTCCGGCTTGGTCGGGACCCGCACGCTGGCTCTGACCTTCGACGACGGGCCTTCGGCGCATACGGGCGAGCTTCTCGACGTTTTGGCGCAAAACAAGGTGCACGCCACTTTTTTCGTTGTTGGCTCGCGCGTGGCGTTTCATAGCGACATCATGGAACGGATGATGCGCGAAGGGCATGTCGTCGCGAACCATTCCTTTAGCCATGCTCGCATGGGACGGCGCTACGCCAGTCACCCCGAGCTTTTGATCACGCAGATCGGCGATAGCAACACCGCGATTGCGCCGTATGTGCGGCCGGGCCAAGGGCTTTACTTCCGTGCGCCTTATGGTGTGTGGCGGCGCGTGCATGCCGAATTTCTGAACCAGGATCCGGCACTGAAATATTATGTGGGACCGGTCTATTGGGATATCGGCGGCAACATTGCCTATGACGACGAAGGCAATATGCGCGCGGCGGCGGATTGGGATTGCTGGTCGCAAGATCTGACGTCGGACCAATGCGGCGAAGGCTATTTGCGCGAAATCCGCCGCAAGAAAGGCGGCATCGTGTTGATGCACGATATCCGCCAGCGCTCGCTCGCAATGGTGCAGGCAATGCTGCCGACTTTGGTGGCCGAAGGTTATAGTTTCGTCACACTGGACGAGTTGCGCGAGTTCGACCAGTACCGCACGCCTCTGCCGCAGGAGGTGCCGGTGGCGGCGCGCGACGGCCAGCACCGACTGGCAGCGCCAGCGCGGTAATTCGCCGACTGCTTTTAGTATCTGCCTTCAGCGCAGTGGTGGACGCGGCGGCGTTGGTACCGCCGACGCATTTCGTTGCGTGATCAGGCCAATGAGATAGCCTCGCACATCGATGTCCGGCGGCGTCGCAACGCCCCTGCCCGGCCCCGGACCTTGTTTCAATTCGTTGATGCCGAAGTCCATGCGGGCGTCGTAGGTGCGGTCGATCTGGTTGCGCAGATTTTGTTCGGCCGCATACCATTCCGTTTTGATCGCATCGTCGCTGCACGTCATCGCTTCGGCGGGAAGGGTCGCGCCCCAGCGGCGCTCGATGCAATGATAGGGATCGAAGGAAAGCAGGAACATGCGCCGGCGCACTTCTTCGTAGCCGAGCTGAACGGGCGTGCCGTTCGAGCGCAGATAGGTGACCGTGCAAGCTGAGGCTTCTTGATCGTAAGCCGAGAGTAGATCCGCGCTCAGGTTCAAGCCTTGATAGAGGATGCGACTATCGCCGGCCGCATGCCACTCGATGAAGCGTTGCACTTGGTCACGCGATTCCTTGAACGAGGTTTTCAAGCGCGCATCGCGCGAGGGCGACGAGTATTCCTCCCACTCGCCTTCCGTGCCGTAAATATTCTGCGGCAGGCGCGGCGGTTGCGCCTTGAGGTGAATGCGGCTTTGGATCGCGAGGTCGACGGCTTCGCCGCGATAGCGCAGATCTTCGCAGTTCGCGCGCATCATGTTGCGCAATTCCTGGACCGGTTCGTAGGCGAGCGAACCGCCGCCCAATTTTGCGCGCATGTAGTCGTAGTAATCGACCGGCTGGCCCTCGAGCACGAAGGGGCCGCTGGCCCATTCGCGATCGGCGGGGCGTGCGGCATTGCCGAAGAATTGTTCCGTCGAATAGTCGGGCAACTCCGCATTGGCGGCGAAGACGATCTTGCCGCCTAGATAGGTGCCGTCGGGCGCTTTCGCCGCGCCCACGAGCTTGAGCGGCCGCCAGTTCTTGAAGCCCGCCCCCATGCCGGGCGACGAGCGTACGAATTTGCGGCCGTAGGTGCCGCGCGTCAGAGAATTGTCGGGGTGGGAGTCGATGTAAAGAATGCGTCCGTCGTCTTCGACGCGGTAGACGACCGCCAAATGACCGTTGGGATCGTAGAGAACGCTGCCCGGCCGGATCGCTTTGCGATCGATGCGGATGGGGTAGAGATCGGTTCCTTCCATGTCGGGATGCAAGCGATACATCGCCGACGATATCGTGTCCCTGAGATTTGTCAGCAGGTCGAGGCCGTTCGTCGTGCCGGTGAGAATGTCACGGCGGCTCGCGATATCGTTGCCGCGGGCGGTATAGCGGATGTCGCTGGTGTTGCCCTTGGGGCTTACGGCCGAGATGTAGGAGAACGGCAGGCCGCGCTTCCAAGCGTAATAAGCGCGCAGGAAATATGGCAGGTCGGCGCAGTCGGCGTGGAAGGTCACACCCGGCGGGTCGGAGCGCGCGAAGGGGTTGGCGGCATTCTTCAAGCAGGCATCGATGGTGCGGCATTGCGCATTGCCGATGGCTTGCACGAATTCGGCATAGCCGCGCTCGTCGGCGTCGGTCCAAGCCTCGCGAAAGACCCGGAAGGTCGTGGCGCTTTGGGCCAGGGCGGCATTTGCCGACATGATGGCGATCAGTGCCAGCAGCGGCAGCGACATCCAGGCGCGGTCCGGGCAGGCGCGGTTCGGGCCGGCGTGTTTCAGGCGCGAGTTTGTGCGGCGCACGCTTTTGTCCCCCCAGGTCCGGTTTCCCCCTCGGACCTGCATGATTTTGGGATCAAGCTACCGGGACGCACCGTTGCGTCAACCGAAGGGCGAACTTTCCACCTGAATGTCGACGCGCGGTGGCGCTTGGGCCACGTTTGCGTGATCTAAACCACTCGATTGTAGTATTAACCCTATGTACTCCTTGACTAGTGCGAGCTTCGCAGTATATGTCTCTCCATGATAGCAGAAACACAGTGTCACCGAGGTCGGCGTCGCCCCGGCGACCCGTAGGGAGGGCCCGGTGACCTCGGCCGAAGCACATGTAAAAAAGTTCCGAAAGGAACTGCATAGCGGCATTGCCGCCATGGTGCTTTTGGCACTTTTGGAACGGGCGGGCGTGGAAATGTACGGGTACCAGATCGCCAAAGAGATCGGCGCGAAGGCGGGTGGGGATTCGTTCTTGAAACAAGGTGCGATCTATCCGGTTCTACGCTCACTACATGCTGCGGGCCTGTTGTCGAGCCGCGTGGAAGTTTCGATGTCGGGACCGCCGCGCCGCTACTACGCCATATCGCCGATGGGGCGCGAAGCACTCGAAACGTGGCGCGGCGTGTGGTCCGATCTTCGCGGCTTCGTCGACGCCCTCATCGGCCCAGGAGGCGCCAATGGCTGAAACACAGGCCGTCGCGCCCACCAGCATCAAGTCATATCTCGAGGCGCTCAAGGTCTGTTTGCGCGGGCAGCCGCCGGCCTTGATCCAAGACGCGCTGGCAGATGCCGAAGAATATTTGCGCGCCGAGCAAGCGCAGTCGCCCGAAGAGCCCGAAGCGCAGGTGCTGGTGCGCGTCATCGAAACCTATGGAGCGCCACAGGAAGTGGCAGAGGAGTATATCGCCATGGAACAAGCAGTAGGCAGCCCGTTCCCCGCACGAGCCGACGAAGCGGAGGCGAGTGATAGCGGACCTGGTCTGTTCGGCGTGCTGGTCGATCCGCGGGCCTATGGCGCGCTGATCTATATGCTGCTGTCGCTGGCGACGGGCATTTTCTACTTCACGTGGGCCGTGACCGGCGTCAGCCTGACGCTCGGCCTTGCGATCCTTATCATCGGCATCCCTTTTGCCTTGCTGTTTATCGGCTCGATCCGCGTCATCAGCTGGGTGGAAGGACGCGTGGTGGAGGCGCTCTTGGGCGTACGCATGCCGCGCCGTTTGCCGACGCAAGAGGAAGGCGGCACGCTGTGGACGCGCATCAAACGCGTGCTCGGCGATGCGCGCACTTGGAGTTCGCTGATCTACATGTTGCTGCAGTTGCCGCTTGGGGTGATCTACTTCACGCTGGCCGTCACCTTGGGCGCGACGTCGGGTTCGGTCATTGCGGGCGGCTTTTACGAGCTGACAACGGGCAAGAACGTCGTTCGCCTCGACACCTACCCGGAGCTTGATGCCTTGTTGAACACGCCGGCCGGGCTCGTGGGCGTGATGATTGTGGGCTTCGTCGGCATATTGTTCATGCTCCACTTGGCCCGTGTGGTCGGGTTTATTCACGGTAAGATCGCGGAAGCGCTGTTGGTGCGGGCCTAAACGAAACACGCAGCGTCGCCGAGCGAACGGGGCCGCCATCAGGCGGCCCTTTTTATTTGCTGCAAAATCCGCTCAAGTCCGAGCCGTGCTTATGCGCGTTGGGAGAATGATCGTGAAGAAGAATGGCCAACATCTGTCGGACACCGATTACGAGAAGCAACTCTACGAGCTTCAGGTTCAACTCGTGAAGTTTCAGCGCGACTTGATCGCGCGCGGCGAGAGGCTCGCGGTCGTGGTCGAGGGCCGCGATGGGGCGGGCAAAGACGGCACCATCAAACGCATCACCGAGCACTTGAGTCCGCGCGATACGCGCGTCGTCGCGCTGGGCAAGCCGAGCGATCGCGACCGCACGTCTTGGTATTTCCAGCGCTATACCGGGTACCTGCCGGCGGGGGGCGAGTTCATTCTGTTCAACCGCTCTTGGTACAACCGCGCGGGCGTCGAGCGGGTGATGGGGTTTTGCGACGAGAGCGAATATAAAAGCTTTCTCCACGAAGCGCCGCAGTTCGAAGCGATGCTGACGCGATCGGGCATCAAGCTCGTGAAGTACTATCTCGACATCTCCAAGAAAGAGCAGAAAGAGCGACTGGCGGAACGGCAAGCCAATCCGCTCAAGCAATGGAAAATAAGCCCGATCGACGCGGCCGCGATCAAGAAGTGGAGCGCCTATTCGGAGGCGCGGGATGCGATGTTCATGCATACGTCGCACGATGCGGCGCCGTGGCACATCGTTAAGGCGGACAGCAAAAAGCAAGCGCGGCTGAACGTGATCCGGCACCTTTTGAGCTGCATGGATTACAAAGGCCGCGATGAGAAACTTCTCAAGCCGGATCCGACGATCGTATTCCGCTTCAGCGAAAAAACGCTGACGCAGGATCTGTTGGCGCATTGAAGACCAAAAGGCGCGCACCGAAAGGCCGGTGCGCTAAGCCTTGCGCAGCGCTTGCGCCAATTCCGTCCGGCTTTTGATCACGACACGATCGAGCGCCAACCACTGCGCCAGGCGCTGAAGTTCCGCTTTCAGCGCCGGCGCGACGTGCTTGGGGTCGATCCCGGGTTCGGCGTGACCGCCGAGAACAAGCAGGCGATTTTCCTTGCGGTCCGACTTCAGATCGACGCGCGCGACCAGACGGTCGTCCAAAAGGAATGGCATGACGAATGGCATGACGTAATAGCCCTGCGTGCGTTTGTGCTTGGGCGTGTAGAACGCCAAGCGATAGTGAAAGCCGAAGAGCCGCTCGGTGCGCTGGCGCATCCAGATCAGCGAATCGAAAGGCGAAATCAGCGCATGGACATGGCTTTCGCGTGGCGCTTTGGCGTCGCGATGGATATAGGCTTTGTGTTTCCAGCCCTCGACCGCGACTTCGTGCAGAACCTGGCCGGCGACGAGATCGGCGATTGCCGCTTTCGTATCGGCGACGCCGAGGCGGAAATAGTCGCGCAAGTCCATTTCCGTCGCGACGCCGAACGCCTTGGCCGCGATCTCGAGCAGCGTGCGTTGCGCGTCGGCGGCGCTCGGCGCTGACAGATCCAGAATATTCTGCGGAATGACGCGGCCGGGCAAATCATAGAGACGCTCGAAGCCGCGCCGGCCGGCGGCGGTGACTTGCCCGGTCCAAAACAAATATTCCAGTGCGCGTTTACCGTCGCTCCACCCCCACCAATTTCCCGTCGAGCGGCCGCCGTCCGACAGTTCGCCGGCGCCGATCGGTCCGCGCTCTTTGATTTCGTTCAGAATGGCGGCAACGAAATCCGGACGCTCTTTGGCCAAGCGCGAGGGTCCGCCCCAGAGCCCCGTGCCGTCTTGCGCGCGCTGCATACGCCAGCGAAACAGTGGATGAAATTCGACCGGTATCAACGACGCTTCATGTCCCCAGTATTCGAACAGGGCGCGCGGCTTCTTTTGCGACAGGGCGTCAAGCAGGCCGACATCGTAGGGACCGAGGCGCGAGAAGAGCGGGAGGTAGTGCGAGCGTACGAGCACGTTGACCGAGTCGAGCTGCAGCAACCCCACCATCTTGAGGGTGCGCAACAGCGCAGGGCGTTTTGCCGGCGCGCCGGAGCGATCGGGCCCGAAAGCTTGCGCCTGGACAGCCAGACGCCTCGCTTCAGCGAGCGACAGCGTGCCCGATCCGATGGGTGTTGTTCGAGTGCTGCGTGCCATGGGGCGTTTGGTTGGGTGCAGGGATAGGATTTGAACCTATGACCTTCAGGTTATGAGCCTGACGAGCTACCGGGCTGCTCCACCCTGCGTCAACCAGATGTCAGTCGGCGGTGACAAATTCGATCTGCCGCCGTCTGAGGTAGCCGCGTTCTATGGCATAAGGGCTAGCGCTGTCCATGTTAAACGGAGGTTTGATGTTTATCGGGCATTATGGACCTGCATTCGTCGCGAAAGCCGCCGTACGGCAGGTGCCGCTTTGGGTTTTGTTCGTAGCGGCGCAGTGGATCGATTTCCTGTGGGCGACGCTGATCATCGTGGGCGTCGAAAAGGCGCGGATCATTGCGAATTTCTTCGGCCTTTCGCCGCTCGACCTCTATTTCATGCCCTACTCGCACGGCCTGCCGAGCGCTGTTTTGTTGTCTTTGCTCGCCGGGGGTGTCGTTGCGGTCGCCATGAAGGCCTACCGTATCGCCGTCGTGCTTGTGGTGGCCGCGACGGCGTTTAGCCACTGGCTGCTCGATTTGATCGTGCATCGGCCCGACCTGCCGCTGGTTTTCGACGACATGAAGGTCGGCTTCGGGTTGTGGCAGTTTCCGCTGGTGAGCGTGCCGACAGAGATCGCGCTGCTGTTGCTTGGCTTGTGGATCTACGACCGCGCCGTGCCGTCGGCGACACGCGCCGGCACGATCGCGCTTTGGCTGTTCGGATTTGCGATGGCGGCGCTGCAGGTTCAGAACACGTTTTTCAACGAGCATCCGGCCTCGTCAGTCGCGTTCGCGCAGCTTGCGCTCGCGGGCTATGTGGCTCTTGCCGTGCTCGCCGCCGGTGTCGACTATTTGCGCAAAGAAAAACGCCCCAGCCGTTAAGCTGGGGCGTTGAAAGAAGTGTTTTGCGTTCGGAGGATTTTCATCTGGTTATTATCTATCTTCTGCAGGTCTGGCGGCGGCCTACTTTCCCGAGGCTTAAGCCTGAGTATCATTGGCGCTGGAGCGTTTCACGGCCGAGTTCGGGATGGGATCGGGTGTAGGCACTCCGCACTTGAGCCACCAGGCCGGCGG
>JAIOQG010000133.1 GCA_021413465.1 Alphaproteobacteria bacterium
ATCTCGACCGTGAACGATTTGCCGCCCGGCATATCGACGATCACGACGCCCTCGCCGACGATCGGCTCCTTATACTGCGAAATCTGATAGCCGGCCGGCAGATCGGGATAGAAATAGTTCTTCCGGTCGAACGTCGAGCGCTTGTTGATCTGAGCCTTGAGCCCAAGCCCGGTACGCACCGCCTGCTCAACGCAATAGCGATTGATCACCGGCAACATGCCGGGCATCGCCGCATCGACGAAGCTCACATGCGCATTGGGCTCGGCCCCGAACTCCGCGGACGCCCCCGAAAACAACTTCGCCTTCGACGTCACCTGCGCATGAACTTCCATGCCGATGACGACCTCCCACTTGCCGGTGACGCCATCGAGCAAGGGCCCCATGTCGGTGCGTGACGTAACGAAAGCGGTGTTCATGACCTAAATTCCTCCAGCCGGGCTGAGGCTTATACAAGGGAGCACCCACGCCACGCTCGCTCTTTTTACCAAGCACGTTTCCATCAAAAACCGCCCCCCCTCACCAAACCGTAACAGCGTAACATTGGCCGACTTTCGCCATTTTATCCGCAACGAAACCGTAACATGTTACGCTTCATCATAGTGCGACCCCGCCACTGCGACCCGCGCGCAAGCATCCCCGCGCGCAAGCACGAAGTCATGGATACACTCAGTTCGCGTGTCGTCGCGTGCGACAAGAACAAATAAGAAACCACTGGCAAGAAATCAAGAATAAAGCCGGGCCCGACGCTCGCGCAGGCAAATTCTGCGCGACCGCTTTTCGATCATGCAATGCGTGAAGCGGGTCGCCGAGGGAGGCCCAGACAAACGAAACCAAAGCCCTCGCATGGGAAGTCGACACGTCTCGGAGCTTTCACCCCACTATCCACCACGCTGAATGTTTCGCCCGTAGAAGATTTCGCTGATTTCGTGATTGACGCGGCCGCGGATGAGTTTGGCTTCGCGCGCCGTCAGGTCCGCCTCGCCGGCACCGAAGAGATACGTGTCGAGGTCCAGTTCCTTCAGCCGCATCTTCGTGTGGAAGATGCTCTCTTGGTAGACGTTCACGTCGACCATGTCATAGCGGTCCTGAATGCCCGGCGAGATGAAATTCTGGATCGAGTCGATCGTGTGATCGATAAAGTGCTTCATGCCGCGCACATTGCGCGTGAAGCCGCGCACGCGGTAATCCATGACCACGATGTCGGACTCGAAGCTTTCGATGAGAAAGTTCAGCGCCTTGAGCGGCGAAATCCGGCCGCACGTGGACACGTCGATATCGGCGCGGAAGGTGCTGACGCCGGCATCCGGGTGCGTTTCCGGATAGGTGTGCACGGTGATGTGGCTCTTGTCCAAATGGCCGACGACGGACGCTTTCTTCGGCGTGGCGAGGCCGTCATGGTGGCCCTCCGAGATCAGCATGGTGACGCTGGCGCCTTGCGGATCGTAATCCTGCTTGGCCACGTTTAAGATATGCGCGCCGATAATGTCGGCAACCTCGGTCAGGATCGCGGTCAGGCGCTTGGCGTTATAGACCTCGTCGATGTACTCGATGTACTCGCGGTTCTCCGCCTTCGTGCGCGCGTAGCAGATGTCGTAGATATTGAACGACAGCGACTTGGTCAGATTATTGAACCCGTGAAGCTTAAGCTTCGTATTGCTGGTCGGCTTTACCTTGGCCACTGACGTCTCTCCCCCTGATGTTGGGCGCATGGATATAGACTTGCGGCGTCCGCATCTAGGCTGAGAAGCTCGCCGATGGACCGCGACGCCGGCGAATGCGGCGCGGGCGAAGCGTCTTTGGTGCATCTGATGCGCCTTAGAAATGTGGCGACAGGTTATCGTGCCCCGGCGAGACGCGCTTCACCTACCGGCGATCAAGAGCGGTAGCCGAGAGGAGCACGATAACCTTTCGCCTAGTTCTTATTCTTCCTGCAATGCTCAAGGACTGACGTTCTTCGACCAGTCATAGGGTGCGCCCGTCTCGCCCAGAATGAAGCGGACAAGGCCTGGGAACGCCGCCTCGGCGCGGACGTCGTTGGACAACAGCACCACGCAGCTGCGCCGGCTTTCGACGCAGATCCAGGTGTTGCCGGTGGTGTCGTTGTGGCCGCCCTTCTCTAAGGCGCGGCCTTGCGGGCCCGTGAACGTGACGACACCCAGGCCGGCCGCGAGGTCCGGTCGGCGCTCGGCCACCGGCAATTCCGGCTGCAGAGTTGGGAACTGGGTTCGAGTGGTGATGGGCAATTGCGGGCGCGTGATCTCGGCGCGGGCGGCCGCCGACAAGCCTTCGCCGCGGATAAAGCCGGCCGCGAATCGTGCGAAGTCTTCGATCGTTGTGTCCATCGAACCGGCGGCCCTGACCGCGCTGCGCTCGTCATGGGGTTCGACTTTCCCCTGCAGGTCCCAGCCGTCGGCCAAGTTGGCGCGGAAGTCCGCACGCCAGATCATGCTCGTCTTTCGCATGCCGAAACGGTCGAAAACGCGGCGCTGCATCTCGCGGCCGACGTCGAGGCCGAGACCGCGCTCCAGCACGAACTGGAGCAGGATGAAACCGTCGCCCGAATAGGCATAGCGAGCCCCCGGCTCGAAGTGGAAACGCAGTCGCCCGTCCGGTTCAAGGAAGCCGAAATTGGCAAAGCCCGAGCTGTGCGTGAGCAGGATGCGCGCGGTGAGCTTGCGCCAGCGGTCGTCGCCGGCCAGGTCGCTCCAGCGCGCATAGCGGTCCTCCACCTCCGGCTCGGCATAAGCGGGCAACGGCTTGGGAAGATAGCGCTCGATCGGGACATCGAGCGCGAGCACGCCTTCCTCCACCAGCTGCATGACGGTGTAGGCGAATACCGCCTTGGTCAGCGACGCGCCGTACATGATGGTGTCGCTTTGCAGCGGATCACCCGCAGCATTGCGCACGCCGTAGCTCTTCGCAAAAACCTGTCGGCCGTTCTCGATCACGGCCAGCGCCAAACCTTTGGCGCCGGTGGCCGTCATCGCGCGCGCGACCTCTGCATCGATTGCGGAAGCGCTTGGCACCGGCGGCGGCGCGGCGTTTTGCGGGGCAGCCTGCGCGGCGGAGTCGAATACCGCCAACAGGCCGGTTAGAACGCAGACGGCAAAAAGCACCTTCATGTTCATCGCGCTCTTTGCGCCGTAACTCAAACTTCCCACCAAGCCTGCGGCCGCGGCGTCACACCGGCCGCCTTCTCGATCACCTCGCCCGCGCGGAACAACGTCGCCTCGTCGAACGCCTTGCCGATCAACTGCAAACCCAGCGGCAA
>JAIOQG010000134.1 GCA_021413465.1 Alphaproteobacteria bacterium
CCGATGTCGCCCTGATCGCTGGCATAGACGAAGCTTTGGATCGGTGCGCGATACGGCGTAAAGAGTTTCTCGACTGCCGACGGACTTGCGTCCGTGGCGCCGAATATCCCAAGCGCCGTTTCCATGGTGCGATCTTCCGGATCGAGCGCCGGCCAAGCGAGCGCCAGCACGTAACCTTCCGGCACCAACGCTTTCAGGCGCGGCTCGTCGGTCGGCAACACCGGGCCATGACGGGTGCGGCGAATCCGGATCGTCTTGTCGGCGCCGAAACGTACCTTGATCGTCTCTAGGCGGCTCTCAAACCGCGCCGAACCGGTAGGCGTCAGATATGAAAGATCGTCGTCGGGATCGAGTTTCTCCCAATAGAGATCTTGGGTATCGGCGCCCGTCGTCGTCATTCCCCAAGCGATGTGATCCGTTCGCCCCGCGATGATCGCCGGAATGCCGGGAATGGATCCGCCGATTGCTTGCCCGCCCGGCCAGCTCAAATGCGCGAGATACCAAATCGCAGGCACGCTCAATGCCAAGTGCGGATCATTGGCGAGCAACGGCTTGCCGCTCAACGTCTGCGCACCGCCCACAACCCAATTGTTCGAAGCGCCCGTCCGCTCCAACACCGGCGCAATTTCGTCGATGGCGCGCAATGCGTCGGCAAGCTTGGTCGGCGCCACAGGTTCATAGGCGCGGTAGGCGGCAACAACTTCAGGCGGCAATGGCGGGCTAAACGCGGCAGCTTTTTCGGGGCCAAGCGTCTTCAATAACTGCAGACGAAAAATTTCCTGAAACGCATTCGCCGACAGTTGAACCGCGAGCCCTTTGAGCACGGCAACGGAATCGGCGGCGCGCCAGGCTTCCGGATCGACGCCCAGCATGAAGAACTCGGGCGGCAAGGGCTTGCCGTTCTTTGGCCGCGCCGCATTGACGCCCGCCGCATAAGCGTCAAGCGCCGCACGCGCGTCTTCCGACAATCGCGCTTCGGCCTGTTCGGCGGCGCGGTAAAGTCCAAGCGCGCGCAGATACGTGTCGGCAACGACCGCGGGCGGTCCGGCAACCTCACTCAACCGACCTTGTATGATGCGCCGCTGAACTTCCATTTGCCACAGCCGATCTTGGCCGTGGACGAAGCCGAGCCCGAACAACGCGTCGTTGCGGCTCTTGGCATAGATGTGCGGCACGCCGTCCGCGTCGCGCAAAATGCGCACCGGCGCCGAAGGCCCAGCGACGATGACCGTGCCGGCGAGCTTCGGCAACGACCCACGCAAAGCAAGCGCACTTGCGCCCACATAAAGCACCAGCATCGCCAACAGACCGGCAATTCCAAGCCCCGCAATTTTCAACGCACGCAGCATTTCGCCTTCCATCGCCGACCTCGGTCTTGTATTGGCCGCGCAGCAGAATTCCAAGACAAACCGAGAGGGGCAGGACCCATGGCAAGACTCGCATTCATCGGCCTCGGCCGCATGGGCTATCCGATGGCGGGCCATTTGGCGCGCGTCGGCCACGACGTGGCGGTGTTCAATCGCAACCCCGCGCGCGCCGCGGAATGGCGCACGGCGAATGCGGGCCATGCAGTTGCGACAGTTGCCGATGTCGTCAAAGGCGCCGAAATTGTCTTTGCCTGTGTCGGCGACGATCCCGACATCCGCGCCGTCGCACTTGCGGCATTTCCCGCCATGCACGGCGGATCGATCTACGTCGACCACACCACCGGATCGGCATCGCTCGCGCAGGAACTCGCAGTCGAGGCGCAAAAATATGGCGTGACGTTTATCGACGCTCCAGTCTCGGGCGGCGAAGCCGGCGCGCAAAAGGGCCAACTCACGGTGATGTGCGGCGGCGACACTCAAGCTTACGAAAAAGCAGAACCCATTATCCGCGCTTACGCCAAAATGATCCGCCTATTGGGACCCGCCGGCAGTGGTCAAAAGACGAAAATGGTCAACCAAATCTGCATCGCCGGATTGGTCCAAGCGCTTTCCGAGGGCATCCATTTCGCCCAAAGCGCAGGCCTGGATCCGCTCGCCGTCATCGACGTCATCTCGAAAGGCGCGGCGCAAAGCTGGCAGATGGAAAATCGTGCGCCCACCATGAGCGAGGGTAGGTTCGACTTCGGCTTCGCTGTCGAATGGATGCGCAAAGACCTGCGCATCGCGCTCGCCGAGGCGCGCACCAACGGCGCCAAATTGCCGGTGACGGCGCTGGTCGACCAGTTCTACGCCGACGTGGAAGCGATGGGTGGCAAGCGTTGGGACACGTCGAGCTTGATCGCGCGCCTAGCGAAGCGCTGAAATCAACTTCGCCGCACGCGGCGCGAAATAGCTTAACACGCCGTCCGCGCCTGCGCGTTTGAAGGCCACCAGGCTCTCCAGGATCGCGCGATCGGTGTCGATCCAGCCGCGTTCGCCCGCGGCCATAATCATCGAGTATTCCCCCGACACCTGATAGGCGAAAGTCGGTAGACTAAATTCGTCCTTCACACGCCGAACAATATCCAGATAAGGCATTCCGGGTTTCACCATAACCATGTCGGCGCCCTCGGCGATGTCGAGCGCCACTTCGCGCAACGCTTCGTCGCCGTTTGCCGGATTCATCTGATAGGTCCGCTTGTCGCCCTGCAGCGCCTTCGCTGAACCGACCGCCTCTCGAAACGGTCCGTAAAACGCCGACGCGTATTTCGCCGCATAGGCCATGATCAGTGTGTCTTTGAAGCCCTCGCGCTCGAGCGCGGCGCGAATGGCGCCGACGCGCCCGTCCATCATATCCGACGGCGCGATGATGTCGCAGCCTGCACGCACTTGATTGAGCGTTTGCGCAACCAACACTTCGACACTCTCGTCATTGAGGATGACGCCGTCCTTGATCAGTCCGTCATGTCCGTGACTGGTGTAGGGATCAAGCGCAACGTCGCACAATACGCCGATTTCGATTTTCGCCTTGCGCACCGCACGCGTCGCTTGGCACACGAGATTGTCGGGGTTCAACGCCTCGCGTCCGTCATCTGACTTGCGCGCAGGGTCGGTGTAAGGAAACAGGGCGATCACCGGTATGCCCAGACGCTGCGCCTCTTCGGCCGCCGCCGGCACCAGATCGACCGACAGCCGGTCCACCCCCGGCATGGCGGCGATGGGCTCGCGCTTGTTCGTGCCGTCGACCAAAAAGATCGGCCAAATCAAATCGGCAGGGGACAGTACATTTTCGGCAACCAACCGCC
>JAIOQG010000135.1 GCA_021413465.1 Alphaproteobacteria bacterium
GAACGTGCCGATCGCCACCGACATCCACGAGGTCGACCAAGCTGAACCAGTCGCGGCGATCGCAGACGTGGTGCAGATCCCCGCCTTCCTTTGCCGCCAGACCGATCTAATCGTAGCCGCAGCACGTGCCACCAGCGCCGCTGGCGGGTGGCTGCATGTCAAGAAAGCGCAATTCCTGGCACCGTGGGATTGCAAGAACATCATCACCAAAGCGCGCGAGGCCGCGCCCAACCTCGATATCGTCCTATGCGAGCGCGGCAGTTCGTTCGGCTACAACAACCTTGTTGTCGATATGCTCGCTATCGGCGAGATGCAGCGTCTAGGCGTCCCCGTCACCATCGACGCGACGCACGCCGTACAACTCCCCGGCGCCGACCCGCGCACCAATGGCGGCTCGACCGGCGGCCGCCGTGAAGGTGTTCCCATCATCGCCAAAGCCGCGATCGCCGCCGGCGCCGACGGTGTGTTTCTGGAATTTCATCCCGAACCGGACAAGGCTTTGTGCGATGCGCCAAGTTGCCTGCCTCTCGACGGCGCAGCGCGTCTGCTCTCCACCTTGAAAGAAGTGCACCGCGCCGTTCGGGCTTAGCTCAAACCAAACGGCTCTGCGTTACCGCCGCGGCGATGAAGCTCGCAAATAACGGGTGCGGCTCGAACGGGCGCGATTTCAATTCCGGATGGAATTGCACGCCGATGAACCAAGGATGGTCCTTTCGTTCGCAAATCTCGGGCAACAAACCGTCGGGCGACATGCCGGAGAAGAAGAACCCCGCCTTTTCCAATGCCTCGCGGTACTCGAGATTGACCTCGTAGCGGTGCCGATGCCGCTCCTCGATGACGGTCTTGCCGTAAATCTCCGCAACCTTGCTTCCGGGCGTTAGCAGAGCGTCGTATTTTCCAAGCCGCATCGTGCCGCCCAGTTCGCCGCCTTCGCGCCGCTTTTCAAGCTGGTTGCCGCGCATCCATTCCGTCATCAAGCCGACAACGGTGTGCTTGCACGGCCCGAATTCCGAAGAACTTGCGCCCTCAAGTCCAGCCAAGTTGCGTGCGGCCTCGATGACGGCCATCTGCAAGCCGAAGCAAATTCCGAAATACGGAACTTTGCGCGTGCGCGCGAACCGCGCCGCCTCGATCTTGCCTTTCGTCCCGCGCTCGCCGAACCCGCCCGGCACCAAAATACCGTGCACGTCCTCAAGGTGATGGATGTGGCCCTGTTCTTCGAACAGTTCCGACTCGATCCACTCCGCATTGACGCGAATGTTGTTGGCGATGCCGCCATGCGCGAGCGCTTCGTTCAGCGATTTATAAGCGTCCCTCAAGCCGGTATATTTGCCGACGATCGCTATTTTGACCTCGCCTTCCGGCTCCTTCACGCGCTTGACGACCGTCACCCACGGCGCCAACTGAGGCGCCGGCGCGTCTTTGATCCCGAAGATCGAAAGCACTTCGTCGTCGAAACCCTGCGCGTGATAGCTCAGCGGCACTTCGTAAATCGTGCCGACGTCCAGCGCTTGAATCACGCTCGACGAGCGCACATTGCAGAACAGCGCGATCTTCTTGCGCTCTTCCGCCGGAACCTCGCGGTCCGATCTGCACAACACGATGTCGGGCTGAATACCGATCGACCGCAACTCTTTCACGGAGTGCTGCGTCGGCTTGGTCTTCAGTTCGCCGGAAGCCGCGATGTAAGGCACCAAGGTCACGTGCACGAACAAACTGCGGTCGCGCCCCAGATCGTTGCGAAGTTGGCGTATCGCCTCGAAGAACGGCAACCCTTCGATATCGCCGACCGTGCCGCCGATCTCGCACAACACGAAATCGACGTCGTCCGTGCCGCCGACGACAAAGGATTTAATCGCGTCGGTCACGTGCGGGATGACCTGAATTGTGGCGCCCAGATAGTCCCCGCGCCGCTCGCGCGTGAGGATATCCATATAAATGCGCCCCGTGGTGACGTTGTCGCCCCGGTTCGCCGACACGCCGGTAAAGCGCTCGTAGTGCCCGAGATCGAGATCCGTCTCGGCCCCGTCGTCGGTGACGAACACTTCTCCGTGCTGATACGGGGACATCGTGCCCGGATCGACATTGAGATAGGGATCGAGTTTACGAAGTCGGACCTTGAACCCGCGCGCTTGCAGAAGCGCGCCGAGAGCTGCCGATGCTAAACCTTTGCCGAGGGATGAAACCACGCCGCCGGTGATGAAGATAAACCGCGCCATGGACTTGGACCATAATCAGCAAGGGTGTGGACGAACAAGCACGAAATTCGCGCCCGCTGTGGAACGCGTTTCACAAAGCGCAGCGGACGCAAAGACCGCTGAAAACGGCGTTATTGTCCCCCGCCCGCCGGTGGAGGCGAAGCAGGTGTCGGCGCAGGCTGTGCGCCTGTGGGTGCCGCAGGCGACGGTGTTGCCGGCGCTGGCGCTGCAGGAACGGGAATCGCTGAGGGTTCGGCAGGCGCAGAACTCGGCGTCGTCGGCGCGCCTGATTCGGGCGCAACCGGTGCAGGGCTCGCCGGCAGCGGCGCTGTTGGCAAACCCGGGAGTGGCGTTGTGGGCAACCCAGTCGTGCTGCCCGGCGTGATCAACGTGCTTGTACCGCGCGATGCCTTGGCCAACAGGGCCAACGATATCGATGTGGTAATGAAAATCGCTGCACAGAAAACCGTCGCGCGCGTGAGCGCGTTCGCAGCCCCTCGCCCCGTCATCATGCTTCCGACGCCACCGCCCGTGCCGAGGCCCAAACCTCCACCTTCGGAACGCTGCAGCAGAATGGTCACGATCATCGCGATACAAGCAACAATGTGAATCGTCAGAAGAACGGCCAACATGATCGGTTTTTAACTCGGCTAAATGGGTCGGCGCGGGCAAACTGGCCCGCGAAAGCGCCGGTTTGTAGCCCAAGGCTTCGCCACTGGCTACCCCTGGCATATCGCCAGCCTATGTGTGGCCGCATGAGCCTGTTTACAACCGCCCCGCTTCCGCCACGAACGGCATCGACATTACGAGTCTGAGACTGGAGTCGCAGCATGACCGCCTTGTCGAAACCTGCACGGAATGCCCTGATTACGGTCGCGCTCTTGGCCGCGCTCGCGGCTTGCGGGCCCGTCGGAGAGGTAAATGCGCCTCCGCGTCCACCGGTCGTCGGCGACAAGGACGGCAATCCCCCGGCAGCCGAACAATTCGCCGCAGTCGCCACGCCAACGTCCGGCGCCCCGCAAGTCTTTGGCAGTTACACCCGAGGCTGCATCGCGGGCGCCGAGCGCTTGCCGACCGACACGCCGCATTGGCAGGTGTTGAACCCCTCGCGCAACCGCGCCTGGGGACATCCCGCTCTTCTGGCCTTCGTGCGGACGCTTGCCGACAACATCGCCGCCGACGGCTATCGCGGCCTGCTCATCGGCGATCTCGCCCAGCCCCGCGGCGGCCCACTGCCGTCGGACCACAACTCGCATCAAGTTGGTCTCGACGCCGACATTTGGTTGACGCCTCTGCCTCAACGCCGCTTCGCGCCGCCGGAGTTGGAAACCTACGAACCGCTGTCGATGGTCGACTTGCCACGATTGACCGTGATGGCGGACCGCTTCGGCGCCGCCCAAGTCGCCATCCTTAAGCGTGCCGCCGAAGCGCCCGACGTCGAGCGCATCTTCGTCAGCCCGCCGATTAAACAAGCGCTCTGCAAGCGCACCGCCCCCGGCGCGCGCGCGTGGCTGCGAAAAATCCGCCCGTGGCGCGGTCACACCTCGCACATGCATGTGCGCCTTGCGTGCCCGACAAACAGCATGGACTGCAAGCCGCAAGAGCCGCCCCCCGAAGGCGATGGCTGCGGCGAAGAACTGCAATCGTGGTTCAAAGACACGTCATGGACGATACAAGGCTCGACGCCCTATCAACCGGAAACGGCTCTCAAGCTGGAGGCGCTGCCGACGCAGTGCCAAAAATTATTGACCGTCGAGCGCGGCTAACCTCAAGGAGCCTCCGCCTCTTCGCCGCGTAACCGCGACGCGATCTCGTCGCGCACGAAGCTTTGGTCGGGTCCTGGCTGGCCCTTCGTCCAGAAATACTCAAGGTGCAGTGTCTTCCGGGTGAGATAAATGATCGGATCGGCAGCGCCGTTGGCCTGCGCGATAACCACTTTCGATATCTGTTTGACGACATCCGCCTTGCGATCCGCGTCCTTGCACAAATCGGCAAAGGCGCCGCCCAGGAACGCAATGCCCGGATCCTGCAGCCCGGTCATGGCGTCTTCGTCGTTGCCAAAGCTGCGCCGGTCGATCTCGATCAAAACCTTGGCGCCGCATGCAGTTGCGATCAGCTCCTGCGTCGGCGCCACATCGATCGGGTTCGCCGCAGTGATAGCCGCCGCCGTTATCAAGAAAAGCATCACTCAACTCCCATAATCATGCGCCGCTGTTTGGCGTCGAAACCGTCGCGCGCCGCGGTCTCTGGCGCCAACAGCGAAACCACCACGCCGGCAACGAAACCTAGCGGCACAGTCACGATTGCAGGATTCTTCAGCGGAAACCAGGCCGTCTCCGCCCCGAGCAAGTCGACCATAATCGTCGGCGACAGGCCGATCAGCACCAAGCTGGCAACAGTCCCGGTGATGATCGACGCCACTGCGCCGCCAGTTGTGTATCCGCGCCAAAATATCGAAAGCACCAACGCCGGAAAATTTCCCGATGCCGCCACGGCAAACGCCAAACCGACCATGAAGGCGACGTTCTGCCCCTTGAACACGATGCCGAGTAAAATGGCGACAATGCCGAGCACCACCGTTGCCGCGCGCGCAACGCGCAGTTGCTCGTCGCGCGGCGCATCGCCTTTGCGATAAACCGAAACCCACAGATCGTGGCTCAGTGCCGCAGCACCCGACAGCGTCAACCCGGCAACGACCGCCAAGATCGTCGCAAACGCCACCGCGGCGATAAAGCCAAGCAAGCCTGTTCCGCCCAACACCTCCGCCAGCAGCGGTGCCGCCATATTGCCGCCCTTGTCGACGGCCGTGATCGCCTCGCGCCCCACAAGCACCATCGCGCCAAAGCCCAACACAAACGTCATCAGGTAAAACGCGCCGATCAAACCGGTCGCCCAAAACACCGACTGCCGCGCCGCCTTTGCGTCCGGCACCGTGTAGAAGCGCATCAGAATATGCGGCAGCCCCGCCGTCCCGAACATCAAGGCGAGCCCGAGCGAAATCGCGTCCCACGGATTGGCGACCTGTTTGCCAGGCGCCAACACCTCCGCGCCGTACATCTCCGACGCCTTGGCAAATAAAGTCGCCGGATTGAAGTCGAATTTCGCCAAAGTCAGCACACAGAGCAAAGCCGCCCCGCCCATCAACAGCACCGCCTTGACGATCTGAACCCACGTCGTCGCAATCATGCCGCCGAACAACACATAGGCCAGCATCACGCACCCGACGATCACCACCGCAAGCTCGTAGGAGATACCGAACATCAGCCGGATGAGGTTCCCCGCCCCCACCATCTGCGCGATGAGATAGAACGCGACCACCGCGAGCGTTCCTATCGCCGCCGCAACGCGCACCGGCGTTTGCCTCAAGCGAAAGCTCACCACGTCGGCAAACGTATACTTGCCGAGATTGCGCAACGGCTCTGCGATCAAGAACAACACGACCGGCCAACCGACAAGCCAGCCGGTCGAATAGATCAAGCCGTCGAAGCCCGATTGCGAAACCAATCCCGCGATGCCGAGAAAACTCGCAGCACTCATGTAATCGCCCGCGAGGGCAAATCCATTCTGGCGCCCGCTGATCGAACGACCGGCGGCGAAGTACTCTTCCGTCGTCTTGGTGCGCCGCGCCGCCCAAAAGGTGATGGCAAGCGTCGCCACCACAAAGACGAAGAAAAACGAAATCGCCGTCAAGTTCGGCTCGCCCAGGCTCGTTGTCGGCACCGGGGAACTCATCTCTTTGTTCCCTTGTCGTGCAGCTCCGAAAGCCGCGCGTCAAAGTGAGAATTCGCCCACGCAACGTAAATCCAAGTCGTGAGCCACGCCCCGACGATCACCAAGGCGCCGGCAAGTATGCCCCAACTCAAGCCCGGCACAACTTCGACCGCCATCGCTCCCTTCGCAAACGCAACCGCAAAGATGAACCCAAAGTAGAGTGCAAACACCACGGCACTCAGCGCCAACGCCACCCGCCATCGTGCCAGCGCCAGCGCGCGAATTTTCTGATCCATGGCTTCACCTTCATTGCCGTCGCGACGTATCAAAACGGCTCAAAAACCGCAAACCTGCCCCCGGTCAACCCTATCCCGCGTGCGGCAGACGCCGCCATATTGTGTCACCGAATTTTTCGCCGCCGCAGCGCCCCGGCCGGGCCCCACTGGCCTAGCAGCACCACTTGCTGTACTATGCCTCCCAGCTTGGAGCGGGGCCCAGAGGCCCGATCACCACAAAATTTGCGCATTGAACGCGTGCGGCCCTCCGGCCCTGCGCGCTGGATGCGCGTGCGCCGCGGCAAAACGCCGAAAAACATAAAAGCAAACAACAAGGGAAAACGCCTATGGACCTGCCACCAAATGTCTCAATGCCGAAACGCTTTACCATCATCGCCGCCATTCTTCTCGGGGTAATCGCTGCCGGCCAAGCCGCCGGCGCCTTTTACGGCATCGATATGGTCGTCAACGGCGTTCACATCCCCGCCGGTGTAAGCTGGGCAGTCGCGGCCGTTGGCGCTATTGTCTCGGTCCTCGCATTCCGCGAAGCCGATACGTAAGCCGCGCCAAGGAACTC
>JAIOQG010000136.1 GCA_021413465.1 Alphaproteobacteria bacterium
ATCTTCTTCATTTCCTCCAGCGCCGTGGAAACGATCGTGCCGCCGGATTGACGCGAATAGAAGAACGTATGCTCGTCCACTTCTTGCGCATCGTGGGTGTGACGGATGAAAACGATATCGAGCCTGTCATAGCGACGCCGCAGGAACAGGTGCAGCAACATGAAAAACCGCTTCGCGAGATCCTTCTCCCGCTCGCCCATCGAACCCGACACATCCATCAGACAGAACATCACGGCCTGGCTGGTCGGCACCGGTTCCTGCTGAAACGCGTTGAAACGCACATCGACCGGATCGAGGAACGGCACCCATTTGCGCCGGTGCTCCAACCGCGCAATCTCTTCCTCCAACTCGGCAATTGCCTCGCGATTGTCCGAATCCGGCGTGGCGCCGCACTGCAGCGCGAGCACGCGCTGTCTTAGCAATTCGATGTCTTCTTCCTTCGGCCGGCGCATGGCCAGCCGCCGTCCGAACGAATTTCGCATCGTACGCACGAGATTGATCTGGTTCGGCGAGCCCGACGTCGTCATGCCAGCGCGCCGCCACGAGAATGTTTTGATCTCTTTGAGCGACGTCTTGACCAAATTCGGAAGCTCGAGATCTTCGAAGAAAATGTCGAGAATTTCGTCCTGACTCAGCGTGAACGAAAAATCGTCCTCCCCGTCCCCGCTGGTCGACGCATCTTTGCCCCGGCCTTGGCCTTCGCCCTGGCGCGGCTTCTTGATCTGATCGCCTTCGGAAAATTCTTTGTTGCCCGGCAACACGCGCTCATGCTCGCCGCCGGCAGACGGATCGTGGCGAAAGCGCGGCTCCTTCGTGCTCTTCGTTGGGATCGAGATTTTTTGATTCTTCGCGAAGTCGGAAACCGTGCGGTCCTTGAGCGACTTCTGCACCGCGTCTTTGATTTCGCCGCGCGCCCTTCGGATAAAGCGCTGCCGGTTGGCAAGGCTTTTGCCTTTCGGGTTAAGACGCCTGTCGATGAAGTTCGCCATGAACTTAAAGCCGCCGGGGTTGGAGCGCGTTTCGTGTCGGCGCGCCCTAACCCGCCTTGTTCACCCGCATATACCATTCGACGAGGCGCCGCACTTGGCGCGCCGTGTAATGGCGGGCAAGCATACGTTTGACGAACTCGTTGTGCTTGGACTGCGTGTCGGAATCCTTCTTGGATTCGAACGAAATCACCGGCAGCAAGTCCTCGACCTGACTGAACATCCGCTTCTCGATGACGTTGCGGATTTTCTCATAAGACGTCCACGCCGGATTCTTGCCGTCGTTCGCAGCCCTATGACGCAACGCGAACTTGACGACTTCGTTGCGGAAATCCTTCGGGTTGGCGATACCGGCCGGCTTTTCGATCTTCGACAATTCGTTGTCGATATTGCCGCGGTCCATCATTTGCCCCGTGTCGGGGTCCTTGAAGTCCTGGTCTTCGATCCACGCATCGGCATAGGCGATGTAGCGGTCGAACAGGTTTTGGCCGTACTCGCTATACGACTCCAAATAAGCCTTCTGGATTTCCTTGCCGATAAACTCCGCATAACGCGGCGCGAGTTCGGCTTTGATCAATTCCAGATAGCGCTTTTCGGTGTCGTCCGCATACTGCTCGCGCTTGATCGCCTGCTCGAGCACGTACATCAAATGCACGGGATCGGCCGTCACCTCGGTCGTATCGTAATTGAACGTCTCCGACAAAACTTTATAGGCAAAGCGCGTGGAAATGCCGTTCATGCCTTCATCGACGCCGGCCGCGTCTTTGTATTCCTGCAAAGTCTTCGCCTTCGGATCGGTATCCTTGAGCTTTTCGCCGTCATACACGCGCAACTTCGAATACAAGTTCGAGTTCTCGTGCTCCTTCAAACGCGTCAACACGCAAAACCGCGCCAACATCTCGAGCGTTTCCGGCGCGCAAGGCGAATTGCCGAGCTCGCTGCCTTTCAGCAGCTTTTTGTAGATCTGAACTTCTTCCATCGCGCGCAGGCAATAAGGCACCGTCACGACGCAGATACGATCGAGAAACGCCTCGTTGTTTTTGTTGGCTTTAAATTGAGTCCACTCGGACTCGTTCGAATGCGCCAGAATGATGCCCTGGAAGGGGATCGGACCCAGCGTTTCCGTGCCGATATAGTTGCCTTCCTGCGTCGCCGTCAGCAACGGATGCAGCACTTTGATCGGCGCTTTGAACATTTCGACGAATTCGAGCATGCCCTGATTGGCGTGGCACAAGCCGCCGGAGAAGCTATAGGCGTCGGCATCGTTCTGGCTAAACTTCTCAAGCTTGCGAATGTCGACTTTGCCGGTCAGCGCCGAAATGTCTTGGTTGTTCTCGTCGCCCGGCTCGGTTTTGGCGATCGCGATTTGGCGCAACTTCGACGGTTGCAGCTTGACGACCTCGAACTTCGAAATGTCGCCGTTATACTCGTCGAGCCGCTTCATGGCCCACGGGCTCATGATGCCCGTCAAGCGGTGCTTGTCGATATTGTAGCGATCTTTCAAAAGATCGGCGAGTTCCTGCGTGCGAAACAAACCCAGAGGCGACTCGAAAACCGGGCTTATCGTGTCACCAGCCTTGAGCACATAGATGGGATGGACTTCCATGAGGTCTTTGAGGCGTTCCGCGAGCGACGACTTACCGCCGCCGACGGGTCCCAGCAGATAGAGGATCTGCCGCCGCTCTTCCAAACCCTGCGCCGCGTGCTTGAAAAAGCCCACGATGCGCTCGATGGTATCTTCCATCCCGTAGAAGCCTTCGAACGCGCGATACACCTTGATCGTGCGATTGAAGAACATCCGCGACAGCCGGGCGTCGCGCGATGTGTCGATGAACTCGGGCTCGCCGAGTGCCGCGATCATGCGTTCCGCCGGTGTCGCGTACATCATCGGATTGTCGCGCGCCGCCAAAAGGTAGTCGCGCAATGACATTGTTTCGAACTTCTCGCGCGCATAGGCCCGAGAAAACGCGTCGAAGACGTCGAGTGTGCCGCTCATATGTTTACGCCTATCCCGCTGCTGTTACGCACCCTTCAGGCGGCGACCATCCAAACGTCTTTGGCGGCGTCGAGATGGCAACTCGGCCTTTGGGCCAACCGTACCAATTCGTAAATAGTGCCCCGATCCCCTAAAGCAATCGTAAACCTTCCAGAACCCGCAATCTGCAACGGGTTTCGCGCGATAGTGATTTGCGCATGAATAAGTGTACAGCTTCGTCAAGCGCCGCCTAGCCCATTCTTCGCGTTGCAACATGAAAACGATTCGCGCGTGTTCGATACGCCGCACGAAGGGCCGCATTCCCGCCGCATTCCCGGCTGCTTTGCGCCACAGCAAGCGTTTTATTCTCCAATGGTTGCGAGCCGCTGGGAGCCGATGGTCGCGCACATGCGTGGCCGCTGCCTGACCCGCACACCCCCAAGGGAGAGACGAAATGCCGGACCTCAATCATCGAAATAATCTACGCCACGTTTGGCGACGCGCCGCGACTGGCGCATTTTGCAGCCTAGCGCTTGCTGCAGGGCTATCCGCAAACCAGGCACTCGCCGCCGGCGACCCGTTACGCAGCAACGTTCAACTGGACCAACCGACGGTCATGGCCGGCGGGAAAACCGTGGTCTATGCCGTCGTGAGCTACGAGGGCATCGACCTAAATCCAGGCGCCGTGACGGAGCGTCCGCCGTTAAACATCGCGCTAGTCCTCGACCGTTCCGGTTCAATGTCGGACGAAGGAAAGATCGAGTATCTCAAGCGGGCCGCGAAGCTCGCCGTCGACCGCCTAGGCCCCAAAGACACACTATCTATTGTGGAATACGACGATCAGATCACCGTTATGTGGCCGGCCCAGCGCGTCCGCAATTTGGGTGAGGTCAAAGGCATGATCGATCGCCTAGACCCGCGGGGCTCCACGAACCTGGCAGGTGGCATGATGCGCGGCGTCGATGAGGCCAAGGGCGCTCTAGACGGCCCCGCCGACGCAGACGGCACGATCACGCGCGTCATCCTCATGTCCGACGGCCTGGCAAATACAGGCATCACCGATCACGCTGAAATCGCCCGCCTGGTGCGCGGCGCCAAGGGCGACGGCATCCGCATTTCCGCCATGGGTCTGGGCCGCGACTACGACGAAGACCTGATGCAAGCCGTCGCCGAAAACGGCGGCGGCCGCTATTACTACATCGAACATCCCACCCAAATGGCCCGGGTTTTCCAGGAGGAACT
>JAIOQG010000137.1 GCA_021413465.1 Alphaproteobacteria bacterium
CTTGCTGCCGCGCTGAGCTTGAGCCTGCTGGCCGGCCCGGCCTTTGCCGATCGCGGTGATCGCGACGGCGGCCGTGGACGCGGCGGCGGCGGTGAGCAGGCCCAACCCGGTCCGGAAGCTGGCGGTGGCGGCGGTGGCCCCCGCTTTGGCGGCGGCAATCAGGGACCGCCCCCCGGCCCAGGCAATTTTAATCCACCCGCGCCCGTAGCTCCGCCGCCAGGTCCTCCGCCAGGTAGTGGTGCGGGCCCAGGCCCAGGCCCGGGGGCTGGGACCTTTGGTCCGCGCGGTGGCGATGGTCCCCGTTGGCGCGATCGCGATAACAATCCGCCAGGTCCACGCGGTGGCCCCGGCACGAATTGGGAAAACCCACCTGGACCGCGCGGCGGGCCGGGAGCAGGTCCCCGTTGGCGCGACAACGACAACAACCCGCCAGGTCCACGCGGTGGCCCCGGCACGAATTGGGAAAACCCACCCGGGCCGCGCGGCGGACCGGGAGCAGGTCCCCGTTGGCGCGACAACGACAACAACCCGCCCGGCCCACGCGGTGGTCCCGGCACGAATTGGGAAAACCCACCTGGGCCGCGCGGCGGACCGGGCGCAGGTCCCCGTTGGCGCGACAACGACAACAACCCGCCCGGCCCACGCGGTGGCCCCGGCACGAATTGGGAAAACCCACCCGGACCGCGCGGCGGACCGGGAGCAGGTCCCCGTTGGCGCGACAACGACAACAACCCGCCCGGCCCACGCGGTGGACCCGGAACGAATTGGGAGAACCCACCCGGACCGCGCGGCGGCCCCGGCGCTTCGCCCGATCGTCCATGGAGAGGCGACGGCGATCGTTGGAATAATCGCAACGGCCGTTGGCACGGAGACCGCTGGGGAAATCGCGACCGGTGGCCAGGGGTAAGGCATCATCACCATTGGCGCCCGAACCACTACTACGCCAACAATTATTGGTACCCGCACTATTACAACGACGGCTGGGATGACAGCTGGCGTTGGTACGTGGCCTTGCGCTTCTTCGACGACGCCTACTGGTGGTACTACGACGATCAGTGGTGGACATGGGACAGCTACGGCCTTTGCTGGCGCGCAGACTACCCGCGCTGGGGTAACGGCGGCGGCTATGGTGGATACGGTCGCGGCTACGGCTGGCAAGACCGCTACTGGCCGCGCCAATGGGCCGGTTATCGCTGGCGCTTCTGCTGGTAAGAAAAGTCAAACGGGCCGGAGCAAAACTCCGGCCCTAATTTTTTGGCCACAGACGATAATAGTCTTTGTACCAAGCGACGAACTTCGGAATGCCCTCGCTGATCGGCGTTTTGGGCTCGAAACCCAAATCACGCCGCGATGCGTCGATGTCGGCATAAGTGCGCGCCACATCGCCCGGCTGCATCGGCTCAAAATTATACGTCGCTTTGCGCCCGAGCGCCGTCTCCAGAATACCGATGAAGTCCGTCAGCTTTTCGGATTTGTGATTACCCAAATTATACACCGCATGCGGCGGCGTCTTCTTCGGACGGTGCGCAACCGCCGCCAGAATGCCCGACACGATATCTTCCACATACGTAAAGTCGCGCCACATCTCGCCGTGATTAAACACGGAAATGGGTTCGCCCTTCAAAATCGCGCGCGTGAACAAAAACGCCGCCATGTCGGGCCGCCCCCATGGCCCATAAACCGTGAAAAATCTCAGCCCCGTCGCAGGCACACCATAGAGATGTGCGTACGTATGCCCGATGAGTTCGTCAGCCTTCTTCGTTGCCGCATAAAGCGAGTTCGGCTGCTCGGTCTCGTCGTCGATGGAGAACGGAAGTTTGGTATTGCCTCCATACACCGACGATGAGCTCGCATAGACGAAGTGCTCGAGCTTTGAAAACTTGCGCGCCAGCTCCAGCAAGATCACCTGACCCATCACATTGGATGTCACATAGGTGTAGGGGTCCGTCAGCGAATGCCGCACCCCGGCTTGCGCCGCCAGATGGATCACATGCGTGACGCCGGGATATTTCGCAGCCAACCCCAGCATCGCGTCGCGATCGGAAATATCGAGTTTCTCGAACGCAAAGCCCTTCTGCGCCGTCAACTGCGCCAGCCGCGCTTCCTTCAGCGTGACTTCATAGTACGAATTCAAATTGTCGACGCCGACGACCTCATGCCCTTGGGCCAATAAGGCTTGGGAGGTGTGAAAGCCGATAAAGCCTGCGGCCCCCGTCAACAAAACCTTCATTCGTCACTCTCCACCCCTTGGGCATTCCCGCTGGGTTGCAGCCTGTAACCGACGCGCGCGCGCACGTAAACAAGCGAGTGACGCGTCCTCAAGTCGGCGCCCCCACCGGCCAAGCCGCGCTAGCCCACGTTCACCTTATCGCCTACGGCAACCCGGCCCTCGCTCACGACGGTGGCGTAGATCGACAAATTCTGCGCCGTCTCGCGCACCAAAGCGCGCATAATCGCGGAATCCCGTGGCAGCGCGACGCCGGCACCTTCCTGTGCCCGCGTCGTCATAATGCAGCGCGGGCAGCGCATGATCGCGGCGATCCGCGCGCCGCCCAGTCCGACTTCGCGTCCCACCCAATCGAACTCGACCGGCTTCGCGCCCGCCGCATCGTCGGCAATCAGAAAATTGGGGCGAAAGCGGCGCACATCGATAACGGACTCCGGCAACAGCGACGCCATGTAACGCATCGAGGCTTCGGTCAGCACGTTGACCGGAAAGGCGTCGAAATACGTCCCGCGCGGCGATGCATACACGGTGATCTCCTGCAGCACGTCGCTCGGAAACGCGCTCAGGTCGGGGATCGGCTCCTGCGGCTCAAGCCCGAATATCCCGCGCAGATGCGCTTCGATATCCGTGATGGGCACGTTAGTGCGGTAGTGTTCGTCCTTCTCGCGCGGCTGCAACGGCCACAACGTGACGGCGCGGCCGACCACATCCGACAGCGCCGCATGCACCTTCGCATCGTCGCTTTTGACGCGACGCCCATCGGGCAATGTAATTTCCGCCGTCGGCACGGGATGGGACGGCCTATCCATCAAATAGCGCGCCGAACAATTCATCAGCCCGGCCAAATGCTTGGCGCCGCGAATGGTCTTCTCCGCCTCATCGCGTACCGCCCAACCGCGATCGAAGGGAATGCCGCCCTTGCCCAGCACCGTCTCATCGAGGCGCTCGCCCCGCATGGACTTTACCGGGTAGCGCCAAATTTCCTTCACGGTTGCAAGTGGCATAATACGTGGTGCTCCGGGCTCAGCGAATGATGACCTCGTGTATCACCGGCTTCGACCGCACTCTAGGGCAGCGCTGACTTATCGAAGAAATCCATAATCGTTTCGCCTGCATCGATCTGGCGCGTCGTCGCGCCTAGAATCAAGCGTCCGAACGCGCGCATCTTCGGCCCGTTCGGCCAGGTGTGCCCGCCGCCAACGACGGAAACGAGTGCGACCCCACCGTTCGCCGGGCAATCGGCCCAGCGATTGATGCGAATTGACGTCGGATCGTCGACAACTCGGGCAGGCAAAGCCACGCTGCCCACACGATGACCGCAACCATTGCGCGCCGCCCAAAATTCGGCACTGGCGTGCGCTGACAAACGCATCTCGCCGTCCTCGCCGCGCCCCGCCTTCATGCGCCCGCCTTCATAGGCGACGAGCGGATCCTGCGTTCCCACGACCAGCATCACCCGTAAGCGCCGCACTGGTTTGCACCTTGCCGGCGCGTCGGCCAGCATCGTCGCAATGAACGGCGCGATGGCCACGATCCGGTCCGACAATTCGCACGCCAAGCGAAAGCTCATCATGCCGCCGTTGGAGGCGCCCGTCACGAACACGCGCTTCGAATCCACAAGCCCGTCGGCTTCCAAACGATCGATCAGCGCGCGAATGAATCCAACGTCATCGATGGTCTGGTCGATCTTGCGTCCGCCATAGAGAGTCCGCCGCCCGTCATTCCAGTTCTTGTCGATGGCGTCCGGCGCAGCAAGCACATATCCGGCCGCCAATGCGCGCGCGGGCAAACTCGTTTGCTCCCAAACCGCCGCCGCGTCCTGCGTGCCGCCATGCAGCAATATGATGGTGGGGAAGGGCCCGTGACCGGAGGGTGCTTGAATCAACGCGCTTCGCTGGCGACCGCCGGCTTCGACGCTGATGCGCTCGGCCGCGCCCGCAACGCCGGACAGGCAAGCGGTAAACAATACCAGTGCGGCAAGTGTTCTGCGCATGACGGCCTCCGCTCCCCGAAGCTTAAACGAAGCCCCGCGCGACATCCGTCGCGCCCGCGCGGCAGATCACAAGCTCCAATAAGTAATCCCAGAAGGCACGCTTGCCGGATCGATCACCGACTTCACGTCGATCAACACGCCTTGGGGCTTCAGCCTGGCGAACAGCTTGGTTGGGTCACCCAAAAATTCGCGATGCGGCACCGCAAGCACCAGCGCATCGAGGTTTTTCGTCTGACTCAAATCCGTCAGCGCAATGCCGTATTCGTGCACCGCGTCTTCAGGGCGCGCCTTCGGGTCGCTCACGGTGGCGCGCACGCCGAAATTCATCAACTCGCGTAAGATATCGGGCACGCGGCTATTGCGGGTATCCGAAACATTCTCCTTGAAGGTCAAACCCAGGATCGCAACTCGCGCGTCGCTGAGCGGTGTCGAATTGCGGCTGAGAAAGCGCACCAACCGTTGCGCGATGAAGGCGCCAACCCCGTCATTGATGCGCCGCCCCGCGAGAATAACGTCAGGGTGATAACCGAGCGTCTCGGCCTTGGTCGTCAAGTAATAGGGATCGACGCCGATACAATGCCCGCCGACCAACCCCGGCGAGAACGGCAAGAAATTCCACTTTGTCCGCGCCGCTTTAAGGACATCGGCCGTGCGGATGTCGAGCCGGTCGCAGATCAGCGCCAACTCGTTCATCAGCGCGATATTCAAATCGCGCTGCGTGTTTTCGAGCACTTTTGCAGCTTCCGCGACCTTGATCGATGGTGCGACGTGAATGCCTGCCGTAACGATGTCGCCGTAAAGTCGCGCCAAAGTTGCGGCAGTCTCTTTGTCTTCGCCCGCCACGACTTTGACGATCCGCGCCAGCGAATGCTCCTTGTCCCCAGGGTTTATCCGCTCCGGCGAATAGCCGAGCCGGAAATCCGAACCCTGGTTGAGACCCGAAACTTTGGCGAGTATCGGTCCGCAAAAGTCTTCTGTTAGACCGGGGTAGACCGTCGATTCGTAACAGACGATTGTGCCGCGCTTGAGAGCCCTTCCGACAGTTTCCGACGCGCCGCGCAACGGGCGCAAATCGGGCCGCTTCTGATCGTCGATCGGTGTCGGCACACAGACTATGAATACATCCGCGCCTTTGAGGTCGTCTTGGTTATGCGTATAGGTCAGTCGAACCGAATTCAGTTCCTCGCGCGAGGTCTCGCCCGTCCAGTCTTCGCCGGCCGCCAACGCCGCGACGCGGCGCTCGTCGATATCGAACCCAACGGTGCCGGGAAACTTGGCCGCAAAGGCCAAGGCCACCGGCAAACCGACATAGCCAAGTCCGATGACCGCAATCCGCTCGCTCATGCCCTTTATTCCATTTCCGGTCGCCACGAAGCACCCTGCAACCGCAAGTCTTCGCGAAGCTTTTTTTCGGTCCGCATAGGGGCGGGGGGCTGCCGATCTGTCAAGCTACAGGCAGGCGTTAACTGATGTATCGGGACGACGCGCCGAGCCGCTGGACGAAACCGGAATCGCTGTTGCTACTGGCCTTCTTGGCCGTCCTTGCCTGGGCGCCGTTTCCATATGGCTCGAACCGGCTCTGGGCAGAACTCGTGTTGGGACTGGGCGTCGGCGTTGTTCTCTTGGCTTGGTCCGGCACGGCGCTCACAGGCCTGACGACAGTCACGTCGCTGACCCGACAACTGGCGGCGCCGGCGCTTTGCGCGGCCTTTGCTCTCGGCTGGGCAGTCATTCAATCGTTGGATCTGGATGGGTGGTCTACGACATTGGGCGTTCGCCTTTCGTCGCTGGCACATCCCGTATGGTCGATGGCGTCCGCCGCCCTGCGCAAGTCGGCGGGCTCCTACATCTCCGTCGATCCCGAAATGACGCGCCAAGCGATATTCGTGACAAGCGTTTGCATCGCCACGTTCCTGCTCGCCTTCGAACTCGCGCGCGATCGTTGGCGGGCGTCGGTCTTGCTCGGCGCATTGGTCGTGATCGGCGTTGCGTATGCTCTCATGGCGTTCGCGAACTTTTACCTGCACGTCGATTTCCATGACGCGCTCATGCCGGACCCCAAACTCGACACCGGTCGCCTGAGTGGACCCTTCATTAACCCCAATCATCTCGCGACCTATATGGCGCTGTGCGGGCTTGCAGCGCTCGGCCTCTTCGTCGAAACATTGCGTCAAGCGGTCGTATGGGATCGCGGCGCCAAGATTATCTTGCGCACGATGCTGCAAGCCTTGACCGGCCCGGCCTCCGGTTGGCTCGTTGCCACCATTATCGTGCTGTCGGCCCTGCTTCTAACGCAGTCGCGCGGCGGTGTGATTTCGTTCCTGCTCGGGACCGTCGCGCTTATTGTGGCGCTCGCGATCGGTCGCCGTCTGAATGGCACCGAAGCACCCGGCCGGCGCGCCATGGCAGCGTTCCTCATATTGATTGTCGCAATCTCAACCGTCATCAGCGCCGACCCAATTCTCGGGCGCATCCAACAGCAGGGTTTGGGCGACGCCGCGCGCACCTCGCTGGCGCAGTCGACGCTAAGCGCGGTTGAAGCAGCTCCCCTTGTCGGTCACGGCTTCGGCGCGTTTCAGCGCTACTACCCATTCTTCGCCGACGGCTCGGTGCTGGGTGATGTCGACGAGGCCCACAACGACGTGCTCGAAACGCTTGCCGACCTCGGTCTGCCGGCAGGCCTCGCCTTCATGGCAGCGCCAGCGCTTCTGGCCGGAATGTGCTTGGCCGGGTGCCTCCGCCGCAGACGCGACAGAGTTTATTCTGCCGTAGCGTTTGCGGCGTCCATCACGGTCGGCGCACACGCGTTTGTCGACTTTAGCCTGCAGGTGCCTGCGGTCGCCGTAACCTACGCGGCCCTTCTCGGCGCAGGCGTTGCCCAGTCTTGGCGCACGGGCAACGACTTGGTCCGCTGACGGGCGCTGGCTTGACTCCTTGGGGCTGCGCGGTTTCTTTCCCCACCGCTTCGATAGAGAGATCACGCATGAGCCGCGCACTGACATTTCCGGGACAAGGCAGCCAAGCCGTCGGCATGGGCCAGGCTCTGGCCGAAGCGTTCCCAACGGCGCGCGAGCTTTTTGAGGAAGTCGACGAGGCCATCAAGCAGCCGCTCTCGCGGTTGATGTGGCAAGGACCGGAAGCCGACTTGACGCTGACCGAGAACGCGCAACCCGCGCTCATGGCCGTAAGCCTCGCCGTGATGCGCGTGCTCGAACAGGATGCGAAACTAGTGTGGGGCAAGCACGTGACGCTCGTCGCCGGTCACTCGCTCGGCGAATATTCTGCGCTCGCCGCCGCCGGTGCGTTCACCGTTGCCGACGCAGCGCGCCTGCTGAAAACCCGCGGCCGCGCGATGCAGCGTGCCGTACCGGTGGGGCAGGGTGCGATGGCGGCGCTGCTCGGCGCCGAGATCGGACAGGCGGAAGAAATCGCCGCCGAAGCGACGAAGGGCGGCGAGGTCTGCGTTGTCGCCAACGACAACGCCCCGGGCCAAGTCGTCATCTCAGGTCACAAGGCGGCGATCGAACGTGCCGCTGAAATCTCCAAAACCAAAGGCGTCAAACGCGCCATAATGTTGCCGGTCAGCGCGCCTTTTCATTCGCCGCTGATGGCGCAAGCCGCTCACGAAATGAAAGACGCGCTCGACAGCGCGAACGTCAGGCCGCCGCGCGTTCCGGTTATTTCGAATGTGAGCGTGAAACCCGAAAGCGATCCTGCGACGATCAAACGCCTGCTCGTTGAGCAAGTGACGGCGCGCGTGCGCTGGCGCGAGACAATCGAAAGCCTGCGCGGCCTCGGCATCACGTCGGTCGCCGAAATCGGCGCCGGCAAAGTGTTGTCGACGATGGCCAAACGCATCGACAAAGACTTGGCATTGATCTCCGTCGAAACGCCGCAAGACATCGAAGCGTTCTTGAAAACGCTCTAAGCGAAAGGCTTCTCCAGATGTTCACTCTCAATGGAAAAACCGCATTGGTCACAGGCGCCAGCGGCGGCATCGGCAGCGACATCGCGCGCGCCCTGCACGCGCAAGGTGCGACGGTCACTCTATCGGGTACGAGGAAGGACGCGCTCGACGCGCTGAAAAACGAATTGGGCGATCGCGCCCATGTTGCAGTGTGCAATCTGGGTATCGCGACACAAGTCGACGAATTGCCGAAAGCCGCGGAAGCCCTCATGGGCGGGCTCGACATCCTGGTCTCGAATGCCGGCATCACCCGCGACAACCTCTTCATGCGTATGAAGGATGAGGAGTGGGACGAAGTCCTGCGTGTAAATCTGACCGCAACGTTTCGCCTGTCGCGCGCCGTGCTTCGGCCAATGATGAAAAAGCGCTGGGGCCGGATCATTTCCATCACCTCGGTCGTGGGCGTCATTGGCAATCCGGGTCAGGGCAACTACGCCGCAGCCAAGGCCGGCATCATCGGCATGACGAAATCGCTGGCCCAGGAGATCGCGTCGCGCAATATCACTGTTAATTGCGTGGCGCCTGGGTTCATCAAATCGCCGATGACGGACGCCCTAAACGATCAACAGCGCGAGGCGATTATGGGCCGCATTCCCGCAGGCCGTTTGGGCTCGGGTAAAGACATTGGCGCCGCCGTAGCCTATCTTGCCAGCGAGGAAGCTTCGTATCTCACCGGTCAAACGCTGCATGTAAACGGCGGAATGGCCATGATTTGAAGGGCTTAACTCTATTACGCAGGCAGTTGGCAAGCTTGGCAGAGGTATGTTACCAACCGCACAATTTCCCGTAAGGCCGGATTCTCATGGCAAGGCCTGTTGGGCATCCAATTGGGCTTCAATCTTCCAAAGGACGAAAAAATGAGCGATGTCGCCGACCGCGTCAAAAAGATCGTTATTGAGCATCTGAACGTCGAAGCGGAAAAAGTCACCGAAAACGCAAGCTTCATCGACGATCTCGGTGCGGACAGCTTAGACACGGTCGAACTGGTCATGGCGTTCGAAGAGGAATTCAACGTTGAAATTCCCGACGACGCCGCCGAATCGATCGTCACCGTTGGCGATGCGGTCAAATTCATCAAAGAGAAAGCCGCTTGAAGATCGGCGGAGCTTTTTCGACGTCTTGTAAGCGCGCATGACGACGCGGCGGGTCGTCGTAACGGGCTTGGGGATGGTCACGCCGTTAGCATGCGGTGTGGAGCAAACCTGGTCGCGTGTCCTTGAAGGCAAGTCCGGTGCGAATCCGATCACGACCTTTAAAGTCGATGATCTGCCGTGCCGGATTGCCGCGAACGTGCCGCGCGGCAATGGCAGCGACGGAACATTCAATATTGACGACTGGGTCGATGCCAAGGAGCAGCGCCGCGTCGACGATTTCATCATCTTCGCGCTTACCGCGGCGCACCAAGCGTTCAAAGACTCGGGCCTCGTACTCGATACCGAGGAAAAAAAATATCGAGCCGGCGTGCTCATCGGCTCCGGCATCGGCGGCCTGCCCGGAATAGAAGATGCGGCGATCACGCTGCACGAAAAAGGTCCGCGCAAGATCAGCCCGTTCTTCATACCCGGGCGATTGATCAATTTGGCCTCGGGGCAGGCATCGATCCGGTATGGCCTCAAAGGACCGAACCATTCGGTGGTGACGGCGTGTTCGACGGGCGCGCATGCCATCGGCGACGCTGCGCGCATGATCATGCTCGACGACGCCGATGTGATGATGGCCGGCGGCGCCGAAGCGGCGATATCGCGCCTCAGCATGGCCGGGTTTGCGGCCTGCCGTGCGCTTTCGACCGGATTCAACGACACGCCCGAACGCGCCTCGCGCCCTTACGACAAAGATCGCGACGGCTTCGTGATGGGTGAAGGCGCCGGCGTCGTCATGCTCGAAGAGCTTGAACATGCCAAGCGTCGCGGTGCGAAAATCTATGGCGAAGTGAAGGGGTACGGCCTTTCCGGCGACGCGTACCACATTACCTCGCCCGCCGAAGACGGCTCGGGCGCATTGCGCTCAATGCAAATGGCTTTGAAACGCGCCGGACTCATGCCGTCGGACATCGACTACGTGAATGCCCATGGCACGTCGACGCCCGTTGGCGATGAGATCGAGCTAAGGGCGGTGGAACGGCTGTTCGGCAACGCCGCAGAACAGGTGGCCATGTCGTCCACTAAATCGTCCATTGGCCACTTGCTGGGCGCGGCCGGCGCTGTTGAGGCGATCTTCTGTCTCCTCGCCATGCGCGATGGAATTTGCCCGCCCACGTTGAACTTGGATAATCCTTCGGTTGAAACGAAGATCGATCTCATACCGCATAAGGCCAAAAAGAGAACGATTGATGCGGCGCTGTCGAACTCGTTCGGATTTGGCGGTACGAACGCGACTCTTATTTTGACCCGCGCCCCGCAATAGTTAAAATCCGCGCCTCCAGCCCCCTCTCGCGGAGCACGTTCCTTTGCGCACTATTTTCCGTACCTTTGTGGTGCTTCTTCTCCTCGCCATAGCCGCCGGTGGCCTCGCGTCTTGGTACGTCTTGCACGAATTTGACGCGCCGGGCCCGGCCGCAAGCAACGGCGAACCGGAAACGAACGTCTCATTGCCGATGGGCACGGGCCTCAATCAAGTCGCCGCCATCCTCGAAAAACAAGGTGTTGTTCGCGACGGATTGGTTTTCCGCGCGGGCGTGCTCGTCAATCGCAAAGCTGCGGCCTTGAAGGCGGGGGAATACGCCATTCCCTCGGGCGCCTCGCCGTCGCAGATCATGAACATCCTGATCGAAGGAAAATCGATCGTCTACAAGTTGACGCTGGCCGAAGGCCTGACGAGCGCGATGATTGTCGATTTAGTGCGCAATCATAAAATTCTCGTCGGCGACGTGACTGAGGTTCCACCCGAAGGGTCGTTGTTGCCCGAGACTTACATCTTCGATCGCGGCACCACGCGCGCGAGTTTGATCAAGAAAATGCAAGACGATCATACGCGGGTTCTCGACGAACTCTGGGCCGGCCGCGCGCCGAACCTG
>JAIOQG010000174.1 GCA_021413465.1 Alphaproteobacteria bacterium
GGATGATTCATCGCGGACGCTTGCAGGCGTTGAAAGACATCGAAGAAGCGCAGATTCAGCCGGCGAGCTTGGATTTGCGCCTGGGTGCAGTGGCATGGCGCATTCGCGCCAGCTTTCTGCCCGGGCCGGACTCGACCGTCAAAACCCGCATCGATCAGCTGGCGTTGCATCAGATCGATCTGAGCAAGGGCGCGGTGTTCGAGGCGGGGTGCGTTTACGTCGTGCCGCTACTTGAAAGCGTGGCGCTGCCTTATCGCGTTTCAGGAGTTGCCAATCCGAAGAGTTCGACAGGGCGGCTCGATGTGTTCACGCGGCTGATCACGGACCGCGCAAAGGAATTCGATCGCATCGAGCCCGGCTACGAAGGCCCGCTTTACGCCGAGGTCAGCCCGCGGTCGTTTTCGATCTTGGTGCGCGAAGGATCGCGTTTGAACCAACTGCGTCTGCGGCGCGGCTCGCCGCCGTTCTCCGACACCGAGTTGCGGCGTTTGCAGCAGGAGCAAGGTATCGTCGCAGGCGAAGCCGATATTAGCGACGGCATCGCGTTGACGGTTGATTTGAAGGGCGCCGGCGGGAACGAGTTGGTCGGCTATCGTGCGAAGCGGCATGCGGGTTTGATCGATGTCGACAAACCCGGTGCGCACGACGTTGCCGATTATTGGGAAGCCATTCGCGCGCGCCAAGACGCAACGATCGTGCTTGATCCGAACGAGTTTTACATACTCGCCTCGCGCGAGGCTGTTTCCATTCCACCGGAATATGCGGCGGAAATGGTGCCGTACAATCCGCTGGTTGGCGAATTTCGCGTGCACTATGCGGGGTTCTTCGATCCGGGGTTCGGTTATTCGGGAGCCGGTGGCGCGGGCTCACGCGCCGTGCTGGAAGTGCGAAGCCATGAAGTGCCGTTCATTTTGCAGCACGGGCAAATCATCGGACGTCTGGTGTTCGAACGTCTGACGGAGCCGCCTGAGCGCGTGTACGGGCAGGGTATCGGCTCGCACTATCAAGCGCAGGGCTTGAAGCTGTCGAAGCATTTCAAGGTTTGAACTGTGCGTTCGTTCCGCTCCAGCGGGGAACGACGCTTTCATACTGCGCCACAAGTTGCGAAAAATCCGGGAAGGCGGAGAGTTCGCGTAAGAGGCGGCTCGTGCGCTCCAGGGAGGGCGTCGACCTCGCTCCCATGGCGATGCGCAGATGCGACGCGCCGTGCGATTTCTCGGGGATCACGGCTTGGAAGCGGTGGCTGCGAGCGCCGAAGCCTTTGCCGCGTTCGAGGAAGATGCCCCGGCGCCTGGATTCAAAGGCGATGACGCGCTCGAGAAATTTGTAATTTTCCGCGCTCGCTTCCTTCAAGCGCAACAGCGTGTAGGGCGCTTGCGCCCAGCGGCAACGCGAGCGGGCGAATTTCGGATGAAGAACGTTGGCAAAGAGGCGGCCACCGCCCGCAAGGTCGTCGGCGATGCGGGCGTTGTTGTCGAAGACGGCCGAGGTGTAGCGGCGGAAATAGTTGCCGTTCAAGAACCATGGCGCTTGTAGCGCTGCCGTGTCGGCGGCGTTTAAGCCTGCGCCGACCGCGGTGCGGGCTTTGCGCAGGCGGCGGGCGAAGTCTTGTGTTTCGCCGTTGTTCGATTTGTGCCGGAAGATCGTCGCAAGGCCAACATTGGCGAGTTCGAGTCCCGCTTGGTCCAGTTCGGACGCAGAGCGTAAATTTACAACGACTGGTGCCGATGTGCCGTCGAGCGATTCCAATAATTCCCCGATGGGAAAAAGCGGCCCGGTCAACGTCGTGTCGAGGATGATGAGCGTCGGTTCGGCCGCCAGCGTTTTGCGCCATGTCTTGTGGAATGCCGAGATGTTCATGACGTTTGCGGATTCGTCGCAGAACGCGGGTTCGATAAGAATGACGCGGCTTTGCCGATCAATGTTGTGCTTCGTGCTTGCCGCGCTTTTTGGCTGGCCCCATGTCAGGCCCGCGCGATTGAAGCTGTCGAGCAAGGATTGCGTATCGGCATTGCTGCCGGCGAAAGTTAGATGTGGCGCGGATTTTGGGTCCCAAAACCCTTGGGTAATCGCCCAATACAGCACACTCGCCAAGGCGCCTTGCGCGCTTGAGAACACGATGTGGTCGGCGGACCATTCGGAGGATTCGGGCATTGCCGGGCAGCGGCTTTCAAGCTCATTCGGCCGGCTGTCTTCGTCGCGGCTGTAAGCGACATATATGCCCGCTTGCGTTGTGGTGGGGCGGATTTCCGAAGGGGTGTGCGGCGCCTGCGTGCCGTCAATCGGCTTGATCTTTTCAAGCGCCGTCGAGAGCCATAGGCGTCGCAACTCACCGGTCAAAGAGGTTAGCGCTGCTTCCGGCGTGAAGCCTTTGCAGGCGTTATCGGACAGGCGATGGACGGCTGTCATCCAAGATTGGAAGCGCGGCCATGCGGAGGGCGATTGCGCCATGATGTTTTCGCCGAGTTCCAAAAGCTCGCGCCGTTCCCATTCGCAGGCGGGGTCGGAAAGGCGTGGCGCGTCGTTCGATTGCGGCCATGCGAGGGCGAGAGGGGCGTTACGGCTCATGTTCCACCATCAGTCTGGATACATAACCCACCGCCCCTCGGGTCATGATCGCGGCACGCTGTGTCGTTCAACCCATTGCAACAGATGTTGAACTCTTCAGTGCACCAAGAACGTGGTGCGACGCTGACAGCAACGCGCGTCGCAATCAAGAATTGGCTTCTAAATTAGTCGTAACATGACTCAACCGCAGGCCGCCCGCGTGGTGGGTTACGTGTTGCCGATGCCGTGCCGTCGCGGCGCAAGTGCAACAGAGCGGGCTGCCGTCTTTGCTCTTTAGGATTTGCAGCTTCCGCCGCCGAGCACACAAAATTTCGCGCAGTGGGGATGGTTGAGTTTCACGGGCGCCAACGCGTCTGCGAGACGTGGGCCCAGTTCGAATTGCGCGTCGTAGGGCAGAAGGGTGCAGGCGAGTACGGCGGGCGATGGCGCGCCCTTGCGCTTTACGATCATGCGGCTGGTGGCGCACATCATGTCGTTTGGACTTTTGTTCAGAATGTTCCAGCAATCGACTGTGATCTCGGGCACGTCGATGCGCTCGTCCATTTCAGGGAATAGAACGAGCGCTGCGTGATCGGCGACATCGAGCGTGATGCGTTCGCGGGCAAAGAGTTCGGCGAACCCTCGGCGCATGTCCGCATCGCCGTCGCCCCAACGCAGCCGTCCGGCAACCGTAATCGCGACACCTTCATCGCGCAGCCAGCGCAGACCGAAAATGGTCTCTGCGAAACTACCGGCGCCGCGTTCCTCGTCGTGCAAGTCGGAGCGCCAATGGTCGAGGCTCACGCGCAATGAGAGTTTAGCGCCAAAGCGTTTGTTCAGCCCGCTGAGCGCGGCCTGAACGCGCGGCCGCATCATCGGCTTCATGGCATTGGTGAGGACCAATACGTCGTAATCGCGTGCGAGGGCGGTTTCGGCCATCGCGGCCATGTCGGGGTTCATGAAGGGCTCGCCGCCCGTGAAGGCGACGGTTTTGGGACGTTGGTTCAGGGCCTCCGCTTCATCGAGATAAGCGGTCATCTCGGCGGTCGTCAGATAGGCGAGGCGGTCGTTCGTTGGCGACGACCCTATGTAGCAACTCGTGCAGGCGATGTTGCACAGCGTGCCGGTGTTGAACCACAGCGTTTCAAGCCGGCTCAAGGCCACGATTGCGCGGCGCTCGCCCTTGGCGGTGGTGTCGGGGTTTTTGAACTTGGCCGGGTCCAAGGGTTTGAAGGATTGCGGCGGGGGGACGTTCTGGTTCATGGGCTCGTTCTAGCAGACGGTGCTTCACAGGCGGCACCACACGATGCTATCAAATCGGCGTGTCCGGGTCGCGGGTGTAGCTCAATGGTAGAGCAGAAGCTTCCCAAGCTTACGACGAGGGTTCGATTCCCTTCACCCGCTCCAACCTTCGTGGGCGACGGCCGCCCCGAATAGGCCGCTAGGACGCGCTTTGTCCGACCACCTGGGTGATCGAGTTCAAGCCGTCGCGTTCCAGCAATTGCAACAGATCCCGCTTGATGCGCGCAACCAGTGCCGGGCCTTCGAACGTTAAGGCGGTATAGAGTTGCACGAGCGTCGCGCCGGCCTGGAATTTCGCGTAGGCGTCGGCGCCGGACGAGATGCCGCCGACCCCGATCAGTGTGATGCGGCCTTGGGTGAGGCGGCGCATGTCACGCAACACCTCCGTCGAGGGTGAGAGCAACGGTGCCCCGGACAGGCCGCCTGGTTCATTCCTTTGGCTGCTCTTGAGCGTCGTGGGGCGCGCGATCGTCGTGTTCGAAACGATGACGCCATCGATACCCTTGGCGAGCACAACTTCCGCAATATCCGCGCGGGCTTGTTCGTCGAGGTCGGGGGCGATTTTAAGAAGCAGCGGCATTTGCCGCGGTAGGTTTGATCTGGTTTCCACCAACGCGGACAGAAGCGTTTCAAGCTCTGCCTTGTTTTGCAGGCCGCGCAGACCCGGTGTGTTGGGCGAAGAAATGTTGACCGTGACGTAGGACGCGAGGGGCCCAAGTTCCTTGAGACCATGCACATAATCGGCGACGCGATCGGCGCTGTCTTTGTTGGCACCGATATTGATGCCGCGAATGCCGGGGAGGTCCTGCAGTGCGGTGAGGCGCTTTCGCGCGGCCGCGTGGCCTTGATTGTTGAAGCCGAGGCGGTTGATCACGGCGCGATCTTCCTTCAGGCGAAAGATGCGGGGCTTTGGGTTTCCGTCCTGCGGGCGCGGGGTTACAGTACCGGCTTCAACGAAGCCGAAGCCAAATCCCAACATGGCTTGCGTGACCTGCGCGTTCTTGTCGAAGCCTGCGGCAAGGCCAACCGGATTTGGAAATTCCAAGCCGAATGCACTTAAGTGCAGGCGCGGGTCATCCGGTTCGGGCGGCATGGCGTTGCCGACGGCACCCAACGCCTTGATCGTCAGCGTGTGCGCGAATTCGGGATCGAGTTGGCCTAGGAAGGGCCGCGCCAGGCTTGAGAGCGCGCGAATGAGCGTCATCGTGGTAGGATTGGAATCACATCGTGCGGCGCTGAGTCTAGGGGGCTTGGGTGCGGCACGGCGCAGAAGTTGGAGCTCATTATGTCCATTTTGGTCTAGGCGCCCATGTTGTCTCACAAGCAAATCTGGAGCGCCATGGACGCTTTGGCGGCACGTTACGGACATTCGCCGTCGGGATTGGCGCGCGCTGCGGGTCTCGATCCTACGACTTTCAACAAAAGCAAGCGGCACGGGCCGCAGGGCCGGTTGCGGTGGCCTTCGACCGAGAGTATTGCGAAGATCCTGCACGTTACGGGCGCAAGTTTTGAAGAATTTGTCGCGTTGGTTTCCAAGCCCGGGTCGTCGCGGCACTCCTCTGGCCGCACTTTGCCGCTGTTGAAGCTTAAGGAGGCCGCAAAGAAGGGCGTGTTCGATGCCGAGGGGCGGCCTACGGGTAAGGCATGGGATCAGGTTGCTTTTCCCGGCGTGGCGGACGAGCACGGCTTCGCACTTGAGATATCCAGCGACGGCGCTGCGCCGGTGTTTCGCGTGGGAGATATCGTGGTTGTGTCGCCGGCTAGCGAGCTGCGACGCGATGACCGGGTCGTTGTCAAAACCAAAGACGGCTGTTCGGTGATGCGCTTTGTCCGGCGAACCGCCAAGCGTCTAGAATTGAAATCGCTCAATCCATCCTTGCCGGACCGCGTGCTCGACAATGACCACGTCGAGTGGGTCGCGCGCATCGTGATGGTGCGCTACTGAGTTCAGTCTTTTGTTTAGTCCGGGTAACCCTGGAGACGGCGGACTAGGGTTGCAATTTCCGCGTCAGTTCCCGATTTCAGCAGTGCACGCAGATTCTCTGCATGTGCGCGTGTCAGCTTGGTCAGGTGGTCGGTGCTTGGGTCGGTGTTGCCGTCATCCAGCGCTTTGGCTGCTTGCGCGCGAAATCGAGCCGGATCCAGTGCCAAAATCGAAAGCGCATAATGGAAACGAACGAGCAGGCTGCCCGGGTCGGCGGCAAGGGCTGCTTGGAACAACTTTAAGCCGTCTTCTTCGTTGGCGCCGTAAAGCGTGCCGGCCAGAAAAGAGCCGGCGCGATGAACGATTTCCAAATGCCAGCCGCCGAGCGAGGCGCGCGCCCAGACATTGGCCGGATCGAGCGCGAGGGCTTTGTCGATCGCGGCGCGGCCCTTTTCGGCGAGACCTTCGGATTGCGCCGCGAAGGAGCTGATGATGCGGCCGCGAAAGCCGATCGCAATGGCGAGCTGGACGTAGCCCTCCGCCAATTTCGCATCGCGGTCGATAGCCGTCTGCGCCGATTGCTCAGCATGGATCAGGCAATCGAGACAGACATCGTGCTCGCGGGTGATGGCATCGGCCGTGCGGGCGCGCGCGGCGAAGGCGAATGCCTCCGCGGAGCCTTCGGCTTCGCTCAGCGTGGCGGCGAGGATGTAGCGGCCGTCTTGAAAAGCATCTTGAGCGCGTGGAGGCACCGCGGCCCGCGCCATTTGGGCGAAGGTCAGGATGAATATAGCAAGGACGAGGACGAAGCGCGGGGTGGTCATCGAGTGGAATTCTAGGCCTGCCGCTGCCGTCTGTCAGGCGAGAAACTTGCCTTCGAGGCCGTCGCGGATCAGCTTTGCGGTGGCCGTCACACCATACAGGGCGGCAAAGGAGCCAAAGCGGGGACCCTGTTCCTGGCCGAACAGGACCTCGTAGAGCGCCTTGAACCAGTCGCGCAGCGGCTCGAAGGCGTGTTTCTTGCCGATTTCGTACACGATGTTTTGAATGGCCGCGCCATCCGTCACGTTGCCCAAGGTATCGAGCGCGGTGGCGAGGTCTGCGAGGGCAGCGCGCTCCTTGTCGGTTGGGGCGCGGTATTTTTTCTTCGGCTTTACGAAGTCGTCGTAGTAGCGGATCGCGTAGCCGACCAAGCGGTCGAGTGCGGGATTGTCTTTCGGGTTGGCGCTCGGCGCATAGGCGCGAATGAAGCCCCATAGGATTTCGGACGACGAGGCGTTCGACGCGGAGACCAAATTCATCAGCAGCGCGAACGATACCGGCCAGGCTTCTTGCGGCGGGTTGCCGGCGTGGATGTGCCAGACCGGGTTCTCGAAACGCTCTGCCTCGTTCTGGGTCTGATACTTGTCGAGATAGGTGACGTAATCGTCGACTTCCTTTGGGATGGCGTCGAAGTACAGGCGCTTGGCCGATTTCGGCTTTTGGTACATGAACAATGAAAGGCTTTCGGGCGCCGAATAGGCGAGCCATTGTTCCACCGAGATGCCGTTGCCTTTCGTCTTCGAAATTTTTTGTCCCAGTTCGTCGAGGAACAATTCGTAGATGAAATTGACCGGCGGTTCGACGCCGAGGGCTTGGCAGATGCGCGCATAAAGCGGTTGGTTCGGAAGGTGATCTTTGCCGAACATTTCGAAATCGACGCCAAGGGCCGCCCAACGCATGCCGAAATCCGGTTTCCATTGCATCTTGGCGCGGCCGCCCGTGACGCTTTGAGTGATTTCTTCGCCGTCTTCGTCGTCGAACGTGATCGTTCCGGCAGCCGCGTCGATGCGCTTCATGGGGACGTAGAGCACGCGGCCCGACTTCGGCGAGATCGGCAAGAACGGGCTGTAGGTGCGACGGCGCTCCTCACCCAACGTCGGCAGCATGATCGCCATAATGGCGTCGTAGGCCGCGAGCGCGCGTAGCAAGGCTGCGTCGAAGGCGCCGGACTTATAGAGTTCGGTTGCCGATCTGAATTCATATTCGAACCCGAAGCCGTCCAAAAATGCCCGCAAGCGCGCATTGTTGTGATGGGCAAAGCTTTCATGCGTGCCGAAGGGATCCGGCACCGAGGTCAGCGGCTTCTGCAGGTGTTCGCGCAACATTTCTTGGTTGGGCACGTTGTCGGGGATTTTGCGCATCCCGTCCATATCGTCCGAAAAAGTGATCAGGCGCGTCGGCTTGTCCGACAGTTCGGCAAAGGCGCGGCGGACCCAACTTGTACGTGCGACCTCGCCGAACGTGCCGACATGCGGCAGGCCCGAAGGGCCGTAGCCGGTTTCGAACAACACGTACGGTTTCGCTTTTCCCGCGGCCTCGTCGCGATTGACGCGCTCCAGGACCCTGCGGGCTTCTTCGAACGGCCAAGCCTTTGCGGCCATGGCGAGGTCACGGCGAGACGACATCGCGTTCCACACTTTGGGGATAGTCCGAACAAGGCATAGGTGGCGCTATGGAACGCGTCAACGGCGCGTCATACTGGGGCCGATGGATTCCAGCGCTCCCTTCGATCTTCAGTCGGTTCCGGCCTTGGTCGCGACGTTCCGCCGCGCGCTGATTGCGTATGGCGACGGGCGCTTCGAGCAGCCGACGGCGGACGCCGCACTGCGGGCTGTGGCGCAGCGACCGCACCTGACGGCGCATACGGGTTTGACGCTGCAGCGTTTGGGCCAGGCGCGCAACGAGCCGCGGGCGATGCATTTCGATGTGCTTGAGTTGTTTGCGTTCGTGCGGCCGGCGCAACCGATCGCGCCTGCCGTGACGGCGTTGGCGCGGGCGCTGAACCTTGCGATCCCCACAAGCCTGCCCGAGCAAGCGACAATTTTGCGTGAAGCCGCGATTATGCTGCTCGATGAAGCGCCGCGCCTGCGCGATCACGCGAATGCGGCGCGTGTTGCCGCGGCCATGGGGCTTAGCCGTTGGGCCTGGGCACCGTTGCTACTTGAACGCTTGGATCCCGAAGGGCGGTTGCGGGCGCATCCAAGTCTCGATGTTTGGCGCAATCTTCCCGAATGGGAGGATGCCCCGCCGCAGGGCCAACCGGGCAGCATGCCGATCTCGCCGGAAGAGGCGCGCGCGCATCTTGCCGTCATCGTCGGGGATGGCGCGGAGGTGCGGCATACGCAATCGGACTACGCAGCGCTTGCGGCGCAGGCGTTTCGCCCGCGAGCGCACGAGGGTGAGCCTGCGGTTGTGCTCGCCGAGGCGGGGACTGGGCTGGGTAAGACCGCAGGTTATCTGGCGCCGGCGACGCTGTGGGCGGAACGCAACGACGGCACGGTTTGGATATCGACCTACACGAAGAATTTGCAACGCCAGATCGGGCAAGAACTGGCACGCGTCTATCCCGACGAGCGCGAGCGCGCCGAGAAGGTGACGATCCGCAAGGGGCGCGAGAATTACGTCTGCTTGTTGAATTTCGAAGAGGCGGCGGGGCGTTTGCCGGTATTGCTCGAGCGCGAGACGGTGGCGATGGGCTTGGTCGCGCGTTGGCTGACGGCGACAAAGAACGGGGATCTGCAGGGCGGGGATTTTCCGGCGTGGGCGTGGCCGCAGCCGGGGTTCGCGGGTACGCTGACCGATCGTCACGGCGAATGTATCTATGCCGCTTGTCCGCATTACCGGCGCTGCTTCTTGGAACGTGTCGTGCGCAAAACCCGGACGAGCCGCATTGTGGTTGCCAATCACGCTTTGACCATGGTCGAGGCGGCACGCAATTCGGCGTTGCTCGATCTCGATAGCGACGAGCGCAGCACGCCGCCGTTGCGTTATGTCTTCGACGAGGGGCATCATATTTTCGATGCCGCCGACAGTTTCTTTGCGATCCACATCACCGGCCGAGAAGGGGCCGAACTTCGGCGGTGGCTGCGCGGGCCGGAGGGGCGCGGGTCGCGGCGCGGGCGGGGGCTGATCGAGCGGTTGACGCCGGTGCTTGAGACCGAGCCGCGCGAGCTTGAGCGTGTGCAAGACATTGCGCAGATGGCGCTGGCGCTGCCCGGCGATGGATGGTTGGCCCGGGTGGGCGGCGATGCGCCGCGCGGGGCGATGGAGAAGTTTTTGTTGGCGGCTCGCACGCAGACGCGCGCGCGTTCGGAAGACACTTCGTCGCCGTATGGACTTGAATGCGAGGTCACACCGGCGACGGACATGCTGCTGACAGCGGCCGGCGAATTGCAAACTGCGCTGAAGGCGCTGCTTCTGCCATTGAACGAGGTTGCGTTGGCGTTGCGCCGCTTGTTGCGCGAGGACGGAGGCGAGCAAGTTTCGCAGCATCGTCTGCGCGCGGAGGCCGTGTTGCGCGGTATCGAACGGCGCGCGAAGTTGATCTTGCCGAACTGGATTCAAGCGCTTGGCGGGGTCGGGCAAACGGCGCCGAGCGGGTTTGTCGATTGGCTGGGCGTCGATCGTTTCGACGGGCACGATATGGATATCGGATTTTATCGCCATGCGATCGATCCGACGGTTCCGTTCGCAGCAGAGGTATTGGAGCCTGCGCACGGGGCATTCATCACGTCGGCGACGTTGCGCGACCGGCCGCCAGATTCGGAAGAGGCGACCGACAGTTGGCGTTCGGCGGAGATTCGCACCGGTGCCGGCCATCTGGTGACGCCGCCGGTGCGTGCGGCTTTTGCTTCGCCGTTCGACTATGGACGTCAAACCCGGGTTTTGGTCGTGCGCGACCTCAATCGCGACGGCGACATGATGGCGAGCGCCTTTCGCGATCTGTTCTTGGCGGCAGGCGGCGGGGCGCTGGGGTTGTTCACGTCGGTGCGGTCGCTCAAGAACACGCATCGCGCCATCGCGGGGCAATTGAGCGCCAAGGGCGTGCCGCTTTATGCGCAGCATGTCGATGGCTTGGACACGGGGTCGCTGGTCGATTTGTTTCGCGAGGACGAGGATTCCTGCTTGCTGGGGACCGACGCCTTGCGCGATGGCGTCGATGTGCCGGGGCGGTCGCTACGGCTGGTGGTATTCGAGCGCGTGCCTTGGCCCCGGCCCGATATTTTACACAAGGCGCGGCGGGCGGCCTTCGGCAAGACGTATGACGATCAACTGACGCGGCTGCGGCTTGCACAGGGGTTCGGACGCTTGATCCGGCGTGCCTCCGATCGCGGGGTCTTTGTCATGCTGGATGCGCGTACGCCGACGCGCTTGCTTTCCGGGTTGCCGCCGGGGGTCGAAATCGAGCGGGTGGGGATTGCGGAAGCCATTGCTGTCGTTAAGGACTTTCTGCATACGCCCGGGCTTGCTGAGCCGCGTGCGCACGAATAAGTTCCGCGCGGCAACGACACCACAGAAAGCACACGAATGACCGAGCTCGCGACGACGCTTAATCCGCATGCGGCCCTGATCTACGTCATGGTCGTGGTGTCAGCCGCCGACGCGCGGATGAGCGATGCCGAACTGCACACGATCGGCGATACGGTGCGTTTGTTGCCCGTGTTTCGCGGGTTTAACGACGACAAGATCATTCCCGTCGCGCGCGAGTGTGCGGCGATCCTGCAAGAGCGCGAAGGCCTCGATGCGGTCATGGGGCTCGTGAAAGAGGCGCTGTCGCCGGCTTTGCGCGAGACGGCATATGCGTTGGCGCTGGATGTGGCGCTGGCCGAGGCGCCGGTGCTGCCAGAGGAAAACCGCATCTTGCAGCGGTTGCGTTCCGCACTTGAGATCGACCGGTTGACGGCGGCGGCGCTCGAGAAGGCGGCGATTGTGCGGCACGCGCACATCAACCTTTGACACGGGCGTGGAGAACGAAGCCCTTATCAGGTTCGCGATCTTTTTGAGCTTGTTCATCTTGCTTTCTGGCGCTGAGTTTCTGTGGCCGCGACGGCCGCAACGCGCGCGCGCGCAGAGGTGGGGCACGAACTTGGCGCTACTGGCGCTCAACACATTAATGCTGCGCTTATCTGTCGTCGTGGTTCCTGCGCTCGCGGCGCTTGCCGCGACCTACGCCGAGGGCGAAGGCTGGGGTTTGCTGCCGGCGCTCGGCATTCATGGCATTGCGGCGGCGGTCGTTGCTTTCTTGGTCCTCGAC
>JAIOQG010000175.1 GCA_021413465.1 Alphaproteobacteria bacterium
CAGTTGCTTCAGGCGTTCTTTGTGCGCCACGCCGAAATGCTGCTCCTCGTCGACAACGAGCAGTCCCAGATCGCGAAACGCAATCGACTTGGCAAGCAGCGCATGGGTCCCCACCACGATGTCGACCTCGCCGCGGGCGACGGCAGCGCGCGTCTCCGCGGCTTCCTTCGGCGTCACCATACGCGAAAGCTGCCGCACCTTGACGGGCCACCCGGCAAAGCGCGTCGTGAAAGTCTTGAAATGCTGGCGCGCCAGCAACGTCGTGGGTACTACGACCGCCACCTGCCGCCCCGTCATCGCCACGACAAACGCTGCGCGCAGCGCCACCTCCGTCTTGCCGAAGCCGACATCGCCGCACACCAAGCGGTCCATCGGCCGCCCGCGCGCCAGGTCTTCAAAGACGTCGCCGATCGCCTTTTCTTGATCCTCGGTTTCCTCGTACGGAAACCGTGCACAGAACTCTTCATACACCCCATGCGGCGTGTCGATCACGGTGCCGGTACGCAACTCGCGCTCGGCCGCCACTTTGATCAACTGCTCGGCGATGTCGCGAATGCGGTTCTTGAGCTTTGCTTTGCGTGTCTGCCAACCCGCGCCGCCCAATCGATCGAGCACCACGCCCTCGTCGTCGGAGCCATAGCGCGACAGCAGCTCGATATTCTCGACCGGCAGGAACAGCTTGCCGCCGTCATATTGCAGCTCAAGACAATCGTGCGGCGCACCCGCGGCTTCGATCGTCTTCAGACCCAAATACCGCCCAATGCCGTGATCGACATGCACCACCAGGTCGTTCGTATTCAGCGCCGCCGCTTCGGCGATGAAGTTGGCCGCCCGCTTCGTTCGATTCTGACGGCGCACCAACCGGTCGCCCAAAATGTCTTGCTCGGAAACGACGACGCAATCGGACGTCTCGTAGCCGTGCTCAAGCCCCAACACGGCAACCGCGGTCGCGCTCGGGTGTAACTTTCCAACCTCCGCCCAGCTGCGGGTGATCGTGATCGGCGAAACGCCATGATCGGCAAGCACGCCCCCCATGCGATCGGCGGAACCTTCCGACCAACACGCCACGACGACGCGTTTCTTCGCCAGGATCTGCGAGTTGAGATAAGCCGCCACACTGTCGAACACGTTCTTCGAATTGGCGACACGATCGGGTGCAAAGTCGCGCCCGCGCATGGCGCCGGCATCTTCTTGCCCCGATAACTCAACCGCCTTGAACGGCGAAAATTGCCTTACGCCTGCGCCGCCGAGGCGCGTGCGCCAGTCTTCTTCTGTCAGATACAACTGATCCGCCGCCAAAGGCTTATAGGGCGGCGCCATCCCGGCGAACTTGCCTTGGGTCTGTGCGCGCGCCTGAACACGCGCATCGTAATAATCCGCAATCAGCGCCAGGCGCGCCGCATGCGATTCCTCCACCTGATAATCGAGTGTGACCGGCGCGTCGCCCGCATAATCGAACACGGTCTCAAGCTTCGCGTGGAACAAAGGCAACCAGTGTTCCATCCCGGCATGCTTACGCCCCGCACTAACCGCTTCGTAAAGCGGGTCGTCGTTCAACACCGATCCGAACGCAGCGACGTAACCTGCGCGAAAGCGCTGGATCGATCCCGCATCAAGCGCAACTTCGCTCACCGGCGTGAGAAGAATTTCCGGCACTTCGCCTACCGATTTCTGCGTCTCGGCCTCGAAGCGTCGGATCGATTCCTGCGTGTCGCCGAAAAAATCGAGCCGCAACGGCATATCGCTGCCCGGCGGAAACACATCGACGATACCGCCGCGCACCGCATAGTCGCCCGGCTCCACCACCGAACTCGCCCGCGCAAAACCATTTCGGTTCAGATAGGCGATCATTTCTTCAAGATTGACGGTCGCGCCCTTGCGCGCGGCAAAACTTGCAACCGCAACACTCTCGCGCGGCGGCACGCGCTGAAGCGCGGCATTGACCGTAGTGATCAGCACCAGCGGCGACTTCGGCGCCCGCTTGGTCAGCGCCGTCAGAACCGCCATGCGCGCGCCGGCAATTTCGGCCTTGGGCGATACCCGGTCGTAGGGCAAGCAGTCCCACGCCGGAAAACTCAGCACGGCCAATTCGGGATCAAAGAACTTCAACGCTTCCTGTAACTCGCTCGCACGCGCGTCATCGCGCGCCACGTGCAGATGAAGGCCTCCCGCCTTCCGCACCGTTTGCGCAATCAGAAACGCGTCAAAGCCCTCGGGCGCGCCGGATAAAGTCTTGAATTTGATCATAGAGTTTTGTGCGAAAGCGCTCAGGCGGTGCGCTGCGACCGCTCAACCAGTCATAGAGATCGTTGTCGGGCACGCCTAGTAGGAGTTCAAAATCGACGAGTTCCGCTTCGCTCAGGCGCGCGGCATTCTCGTCCGCAAACGGTCCCAAGATCAGGTCCACTTCCTTCATTCCACGGTGCCAGGCGCGGAATTTCAGGCGTTTGAGGCGGATATCGTCCGACACGGCCGCAAATTCTGTCATGCCGTTGCTATAAGCCGAACCTGCGCTGGGAGCCAGGCTCCGTCTTGCGCCAAAACAAATATGCTCCACATAAGATCATCCATTCAACGCGACCGGGTAGAACCATCGGACTCATGTCAGCCAACCTTCCCCTACGCCTTTCGCGCGGCAAAGCCGACGGCTCGGTCGCGCGGTCGATGCAAACGCTTAAATTGAAAGGCGGCCGCCAGCTCGGTTTCGCCCAGTTCGGTCCCGAATCCGCCTTCCCGGTCCTCTATTTCCACGGCTGGCCGGGCTCGCGCCTGGAGGCTGGCTTCTTCAACGTGCCTGGCGCTCAAATGATTGGGGTGGACCGCCCCGGCTACGGCCTTTCAGACCCGCACCCAAATAGGCGGCTGGCGGACTGGCCGCATGATGTCGAGGCCCTCGCCGACCACTTGGGCTTAGAAAAATTCGCTGTCGTTGGCATGTCGGGCGGCGGACCGTATGCCGCAGCATGTGCCCATGCGCTGGGGCATCGCATCACCCGCGTCGCGATCATCGCAGGTCTAGGCCCCCCGGAAGCCGACGGCATGACCGCCAACCGCGTGGGATTCCTACTCGATGTCGGGCAACGTCCCATGACCTCCGCCGTCCTGACAAACGTTATGCGAACCGTCATCCGCGATCGCAACGCCGAGAAACGAATAGAGAGCTTCAAACGCCGCATGCCGCGGTCCTCTAAAGACGTTGAGGCCATGACGCCCGACTTCATGCAGATGCTGCTCTCAAGCTTCCGCGAAGGCCTGCGCAATTCGGCAAAAGGTCCATCGTCCGACGCCCGCGTCTATGGCGAACCCTGGCCCTTCACATTGGGGGACATCAAAACGCCGGTCCGCGTTTGGCATGGCACAGGCGACACGCAAGTGCCCGTTTCCATCGGCAGACATTACGCCAAACACATTCCCGGCGCCGTCGGCCATTTTCCGGAAGACGAAGGGCATGTTTCCATCGTGACGAACTACCTCGAAGCGATCATCACCGATCTGCGCAAACCCTAGGTCGAGTCCTCACCGCCTCGATTCGCAATCGAACCCAAGGCGGCCTAGTTTTCCGCCACATGCGCCCCGAGATTCTGTTCCCCCTATTCGCCGAAGTGGGCTCCCTGCCCGGAATCGGCCCGCGCTTTGCCAAGCTGATCGGCAAGATCGCCGGACCGCGTCTCGTCGACCTCCTCTGGCATCGCCCTATTTCGTTGCTCGATTGGCGTCGCCAAGCAACAATCGCGGACGCACCCGAAAACACCGTCGTGACGCTGAAGCTCACGATCGTCGAACACACGCCGCCGCGCATCCAACGCCTGCCCTACAAGGTGCGCGCCAGCGACGAGACGGGCTTCATCGACCTCGTCTTTTTTCGCGCCCATAAAGACTATCTGCAAAACACTCTTCCCGTGGGCGACGTGCGCTATGTCAGCGGAAAGGTGGAACGCTTTCAAGAGCGCCCGCAACTCGTTCACCCAGATCGCATCTTGACCGAACAGGCCTTCGCGACGGCATCCGCCATCGAACCCGTTTACGGCGCGACCGAAGGCCTGGCGCAGCGAAGCCTGATACGGGCCGTGGCGCAAGCCGTAGCGAAGGCGCCGAACCTTCCCGAATGGCAGGACCAAAACTGGCTGGAGAAACAGAAGTGGCCCGATTGGCATACGGCCTTGAAAACGCTTCATGCGCCGCAATCCCAGGATGACCTTTCGCCGGCAACGCCGGCGCGCCGCCGCCTCGCCTTCGACGAACTTCTCGCCAGTCAACTCGCGCTGTGCCTGGCCCGCGCGCACATGCGTCGCGTCAAAGGTCGGTCGCTTAAAGGCGACGGGGCCTTGCGTGCCAAAGCGATTGCGGCCTTGCCGTTCAAACTCACGAATTCGCAAACCACGGCGCTGGCCGAGATCGCCGCTGACATGGCAGCGCCCGAACGCATGCTGCGCCTACTGCAAGGCGACGTCGGCGCGGGCAAAACCCTGGTCGCGTTCTTGGCCATGCTGAACGCCATCGAATGCGGCGCGCAAGCAGCGCTGATGGCGCCTACCGAAGTGCTCGCGCGCCAACACGCCGCGGTGCTTGCGCCACTCGCGCAATCGGTTGGCGTCACGCTCGCGTTACTGACGGGCCGCGATCGCGGCCGCGAACGAGACGCCGTCGTGAAAAGCCTTGCCTCAGGCGAGTTGAAAATCCTGATCGGAACTCATGCCTTGATCTCCGAGAGCGTCGTGTTCGACGACCTCGCCCTCGTTGTCGTCGACGAACAGCACCGCTTCGGCGTCCATCAGCGGCTGGCTCTCTCGGGAAAAGGCGACCAGCCTGCCGACATTCTCGTCATGACGGCAACACCGATTCCGCGCACTCTGGCGCTGACGGCCTATGGCGATATGGACATGTCGCGATTGACGGAAAAACCCGCCGGCCGCAAACCTATTGCAACGCGCGCCCTGCCCTTGTCCCGCCTCGACGAAGTCATCGGCGCCATCGAGCGTACCGTTCAACAGGGCGATCGCGTCTTTTGGGTTTGCCCGCTGGTTGAAGAGAACGAAGACCTCGATCTCACCGCCGCCGAACAGCGTTTCGACGAATTGTCGAAGACGTTTGGCGAGCGCGTGCGCCTCATTCATGGCCGCATGAAATCGGCTGAGAAGGACAAAGCGATTGGCGACTTCCGTACCGGCAATGCGCAAGTCCTTGTCGCCACCACCGTGATCGAAGTCGGCGTCGACGTGCCCGACGCCACAATAATCGTCATCGAGCATGCGGAACGCTTTGGCCTTGCCCAACTGCATCAATTGCGCGGTCGCGTCGGCCGCGGCTCCAAGCCGTCAAGCTGCTTGCTCCTCTACCAATCGCCCTTAGGTGAAACGGCGCGCGCTCGCCTCGATTGCCTGCGCAACACCGACGACGGCTTCGTCATTGCCGAAGAAGACCTCCGCCTACGCGGCGCCGGCGAATTGTTGGGCGAGCGCCAATCCGGCTTGCCGGAATTTCGCCTCGCCGATCTTTCGCTCCATGGCGAACTCGTCGCCGCCGCCCGCGACGATGCGCGCTTGATACTTGCGCGCGACCCCGACCTCAAAACGCCACGCGGCGAGGCCCTGCGCGTTTTGCTCTATCTGTTCCAGCAAGACGACGCGGTACGCACGATACGATCCGGCTAACCGTAACCGCCTCAGGCTGCCGCCTTCGCAACATTGAGCAACCACGCGCGGAACGCTTGCAGCGCAGGATTGCCCTCATGATGGGGCCGATGCACCAGCCACCATCCAGCACCCTTCGGCACGTTCAGCCCGAACGGCCGCACCAAACGCCCCGCCGCCAAATCGTCGGCAACAAAAGGTGCGCGCGCCATCGCCACGCCCAAACCATCAAGTGCCGCTTGCAGCGCAAACGCGGGATAGTCGAATTGCTTCGAATGGCCCAGTTCAAAATGCACGTCAGCCGCTTTCAGCCACAGCGCCCAATCCTCAGGTGCGTTCGCGACCTGAAGGATCATTGTCTTCGAAAGATCGCTTGGCGTTCGTAGGCCGCGCGCGAGAGCCGGTGCGCAAACCGGAAACAAATCGGCCGTGAACAAGAAGTGCGATGCGAATCCGGGCCACGCGCCATCGCCCGCGCGAATGGCAGCCGTCCAGTCCGGTCGCATGGGATCGGCCCCAGCAATCGCCGTCGACAACCGGACGTCGATATCGGGATGTTTTTTGTGAAACCCGGGCAATCGCGGAATAAGCCATCTCATCGCCAGTGTAGGCCCAGCGCCGATCAGAAGGGCCATGGATCCGGACGATGTCAGCCGCTCCGTCGCCTGCCCAATGCGATCGAACGCTGCGGTTAGATCCGACAGATAGGCAGCACCGCGCTCCGTTAGGACAAGCCCGTTCGGCAGCCGCTCGAACAAGGCCACGTTCAAGCGTTGCTCCAGTAGCTTCACCAACCGGCTAACGGCCGAAGGCGACACATGAAGCTCAGCAGCGGCGGAGACATAGCTGCCTGTGCGCGCCGCAACTTCGAACGCGCGTAGCCCGTTGAGAGGAGGAAGTATGGTCAATGTAGCCTCAGCTTTTCGCAGCCTTAGCCTAGCATAGTTCTATGCGAAATGTCGAAATACCGCGCGTACTATGCAGCGATTCTCGGGGCTCCATCATGCTTGCCGCAATTCCCTTCAGCCTGTCGATAGGCGCCGCCGTTATCGTTACCTCGATCATTTCGGGCATTTTCGGCATGGCCGGCGGCTTAGTGCTGATGCTGATCCTGGGCCTGGTCTTGCCGGTGCAGTCGGCAATGGTGCTGCACGGCGTCACCCAGTTCGTTTCCAACGGCTGGCGCGCTTTTCTCTGGCGCCAGTGGATAGACTGGAAAATTGTCGGTCTTTACGTTTTCGGCGCCCTACCGGCCATCGCCGTCCCAATCGTCTTGGCCTATGTCCCCGACCGGCCCGTAATGCTGATCACGTTAGGTCTCGTGCCATTTCTCGCCGCGGCGCTTCCCAAACGCTGGGCCCTCGATGCCACAAAGCCCTGGCACGCGGTCGCCTGTGGCTTTTCGGTGGCCGGTCTTCAACTCATTGCCGGCGTTGCCGGCCCCCTGCTCGACACTTTTTTCGTACGCTCGAAGATCGACCGCCGCGCCGTCGTCGCTACCAAAGCCGTAACCCAAGCCGTCAGCCATACTCTAAAAGTGGGCTACTACGCCACGCTGCTTTCACAAGTTCCAGCCCTCGGCCTTGACGTCTACGGCGCCGCCATTGCCGCCGCGGTTATCGGTACGACTCTGGCAGGGTCGGTCCTCGAGAAAATGACGAATGAGAGCTTTCGCCGTTGGACCAAAACCATCGTTCTTGTCATCGGCGCGATCTCCATAACGCAAGGCGTTTGGTTGCTCTTGAGGACATAGATACGTTGACGCTGCCTAGCGCGGCATCGCACACTTTTGCATGTCCGACACCAACCCAGACTTCACAGCCGATCTTGAGCGCGTAATCACGCGAGCCATGCCGGGCATCGCAAGCATAGCCAACCTTAAGCGCCTTTCGGGTGGCGCCAGCCAGGAAACGTGGTCCTTCGACGGCGCAGGGTCGACGGGAACGACGCCGCTGATCCTCCGTCGCGCCCCGGGCGGCAAGACAGTCCCCCGCTCCGGCAACGCGGTCGCACTCGCAACCGAGGCCAAGGTGATCAAACTCGCGGCAAATGCGAACATACCAGTCCCGCTTGTCCATTACGTATTGCAGGACGGTGACGATCTCGGTCCCGGTTACATCATGGGGCGCGTCGAAGGCGAGACCATCGCGCGCAAAATCCTCCGGGACGCCGAATACGCAGAGGCACGTCCGAAACTAGCGCGGCAGTGCGGTGCAATTCTGGCGGCGATTCACGCCATCGACTGCTCGCACTTGCCCGAACTGAACATCGCAACCGCGGAAGATCAACTCGCAAGCTATCGCGCCTTATATGACTCCTACGACCATCCCCACCCTGTGTTTGAAGTCGCCTTCAAGTGGCTCGAATTGCGCCTGCCCAAAGTTGAATCCCCAACGCTCCTTCACGGTGATTTCAGAAACGGAAATCTGATGATCGGGCCGGATGGCGTGCGCGCAGTGCTCGATTGGGAACTGGTGCACATCGGCGATCCGGCCGAAGATTTGGGCTGGATCTGCGTCAACTCGTGGCGCTTCGGAGAAACCAAGAAAATTGTCGGCGGTTTTGGCGACGTCGCCGATCTGCTCGCGGGCTATGCCCAAGCCGGTGGAACCGGAATGACGGCCGAACGCGTAAAGTTTTGGGAGATTTTCGGCACGCTAAAATGGGGCATCATGTGCATGACCATGTACCAAGCGTTCGCCCAAAGCGGCGACCGAACGGTTGAGCGCGCAACGATCGGCCGCCGCTCGTCCGAAACCGAAATCGATCTCATCAACCTCCTCTACCCAAAGGCCGCGGCCCCATGATGGATCAACCCTCCGCGATCGAACTGATTATGGCCGTAAGGGAGTTCATCGAAAAACATGCCATCCCTCAACTTCAAGGCCACACGGCGTTCCACGCCCGCGTTGCCGCAAACGCACTTGCCATCGTCGAGCGCGAGCTCGACCAGGGCGCCCAAGCGAACGCTGACGAGCACGCGCGGCTGACGCACCTCCTGGGTCAGGCGGGAACTTTGGCAGAATTGAACAAAGAGCTCTGCCGGCGCATTCGCTCGAACGCGATCAGCTGGGACGACCCCACTCTCGTGCGGCATCTTCGGCAAGCAACACTCGCAAAAGTTGCAATCGATCAACCTAAGTACTCAGGGCTACTCAATTCAACGCACACAGGTTAGGCTAATATGTTGCGAATTTAGCACGCACAAAAGATGAATGTTGCAATGACGCCTCTGTAGTCGGCGTACGTGATACGTATCTTTCCGGCTTCGATTCGGGGACACGGCGCCATGGCGGCCAACGGTCGCAAACTCTTGTATTTGCTAGCGGCACTCTTGGGGCTTGGCGTCCTGAGCGCGTTCATTGCGATCGCGTCGCGCGACAACCTGATCCGCTACACGCTCAATCCCGGTCGCAGCTTTGGCGAAGGCGCGCAGCCCACGGCACCCGACTACGCCACCAACGCGTCATGGGCGATCTTACCCAAGACCGCGACGAAGCCAGTCGACGTATTTTTCATCTACTCGACGATCTATTTTTCGGGTGAATACTGGAACGCACCGATCGGCAATCCTGCGGTTCGCGAACGCATCGCGCGCACGGTAGTGCCGCTCTATGCCGCCCCGTTCTCCGCCTCCGCGAACCTGTTTTTGCCGCTTTACCGGCAAGCCGCCCCTTACAGCTTCATGACCAGCAGCGAGGATGGCCGCGCCGCCCGCGAGCTCGCCTACACGGACGTGGCACGCGCGTTCGAATCCTTCATCGCCACGCGCAACCAGGGGCGCCCCTTTATTATCGCCGGCTACGGCCAGGGCGCGCTCTACGGCATGCGATTGATATCCGAACTCAAACCCGCAGACCGCGGACGCTTGATAGCCGGATATTTGCTGGAGCTTGCATTGCCCGTCGAAGTCGCCAAGGCCATGTCCACGGCAACGCCCTTGTGCAACTCGCCCGACCAGACCGGCTGCCTCGTCGCTTGGCATTCGACCACCAAGAACGCACGTGGAGATCTGCCGCGCGAAAACGCTTTGGTCTGGCGCCCGAACGGCGGCTTTGACGCCACACGCGGCCGAGAACTCGCTTGCGTGAATCCGCTGACGTGGACGGTCTCCGGGCGCGCCGGCTCATCGGACATGAATTTGGGTTCTGCCGAACTCACGGGTTTCTCGGGCGACGGCATCGTCCTAACGCGCGGCGTCACATCGGCCGACTGTTGGAACGGGTTATTGTTCGTGGACGTGGCGCCGGATCCGATTTTCCTGTGGGCAGGACCTCGCTACCGCGAGCTCTTCCCCTCAAGCGTGAACCCCTTCTTTGCCGACATCAAAGACAACGTCGCACGGCGGATAGAGTCGTTTGCGGCCCAGGCAAGTTTGCCTGAGCCGCCTGAAGACACGGAAATTCCAGACCCTGCCGCCAACTAGGCGCCTTGCGCTCCGATAATGGCGACCGAACAAACATTCATAGAGGGCGACCCACCGAGATTGTGCGTCAGCCCGATTTTCGGGTTCTTCAACTGACGAGCGCCTGCGCGGCCCTGCAATTGAAGATACATCTCGTAGAGCATACGCAAACCGCTGGCGCCGATGGGATGGCCGAAACACTTCAACCCGCCGTCGATCTGGCACGGCACCTTTCCGCCCGCGTCGTAGAAACCGTCCATGACGTCGTTGACGGCCCGGCCTTCGTCGCTGATGAACAAATCTTCCATCGTCACCAGTTCGGTGATCGAAAAACAGTCGTGCACTTCCATCATCGAAACTTCATCGCGCGGGCGCTTGATGCCGGCCTCGTCGTAAGCCCGCTTTGCGGCGATGCGCGCGGTATGGAAGTAACTGCCGTCCCAAGAATTGTGCATGCTCTCAAGCCCGTTCGAAAGCGCGAGCTGCACCGACTTCACGGTGATGATGTCTTTCTTGCCCATCGCGCGTGCGATCTCGGGCGTCGTGACGATCGCGCACGCAGCACCGTCCGAAACCCCGCAACAATCGAACAGGCCTAAGGGCTCGGCAATCATCGGCGCGTTCAACGCCATTTCTTCCGTGATCGCCTTCTGAAGATGCGCCTTGGCATTCTTGGCGCCGTTGTCGTGGCTCTTCACCGACACATGCGCAATCGCACGCTTCAAGTCTTGCTTCGAAACGCCGTGCTTCGCGCGATAGGCCGATGCCAGTTGCGCGAAGTTTCCCGGCGCCGATCCGTTGGCACCCCATTGCGGCAGCAGCGTGCCCGGTTGCCCCGTCGGCAACCCGCCATAACCTGTATCTTTCAACTTCTCGACGCCGAGCGCCAAGGCAATATCGCACGCACCCGCGGCAACGGCGTACACGGCGCCGCGAAAAGCTTCCGAACCCGACGCGCAGAAATTCTCGACCCGCGTCACTGGAATATTCGGCAACCGCAACGCAACCGAAAGCGGCGTGCCGCCCTTACCCACGGACTGCTCGTCGATATGAGTGGAAAGCCAAGCCGCTTGAATCTGGCTGGTTTCGACGCCGCCGTCTTTCAGCGCCTCGATATAGGCCTCGACCATCAACTCTTCCGCGCCCATGTCCCAGCGCTCGCCGAACTTCGAACAGCCCATCCCAAGAATGGCGACCTTGTCTTTGATGCCCGTGGCCATAATCCGTCTCCAAATGCGTGTGCATGCCTATGTAACGATGCTAATCCGGCACTGTCAAAAACCGTTGACGTGCCGCTACTGAATGGGCGCCGCCTTCCAGAAATAGCGCCGGAAACCGCGCCGTTCGTCGAAATCCTTGATGCGAAACACCATGCGCATCTTCGAACCCGTGTCGATGGTGCCGATATCGACGTCCGTGATGTCCGAGAGAAAGCGTCCGCCTTCCTCAAACGTCACCATGCCGTAATGCGACGGAGGGTCTTGCGAGTAGGTCAGATAGTCCGCCGACCAAGACAGGATCTTGCCTTGAAGTTCGGCAAACGAGAATGGCTTCTGTTCGTCGACGGCACGGCAGTTTGGATTGACGCAAATGCGCGTGCGCGGAAACTGCGCGGTGCCGCATTTATCGCATTTGCCGCCGATCAACCCGAACAACATGTCGCGCTTGCGATAAGTCACCGTCAGCGCGGTCTTGTTGTCCTTTTCGGCGCGCATGCCTTTTTCCATTTCGATCAAGCCATTGAACGCCAACCACTTCATATAGTTGGTTTCTTCCTTTCGGCGCGCCAGCCAACCTTTCACGCCGCGGTGCGGACGCACATCCCCGATCGCATCCGCCACTTCAAAGAGCAGCGCATCGCAACCCTGCCCAAACGCTGCGACCAAAATCTTTTGTCCGGCCTTGGCGTCCTCAAGCACATGCGCCAACATCAGCAATGCGTGCGCAGTGCCACACTCGCCGACTGTCGCAGCAAGATTGTCGCGAACTTTCGCCGCGTCGATGCCGCACTTCGCGGCCAGCTGCTGATCGAGCTTCGCGAACTGGCACGGAAGAATAAAATGGTCGATCGCGCCAGCCGCAACGCCGGTCTTCTCAAGCAGACCTTTTACCACGCGCGGCACAATCTTCGAATAGCCTTCATCGCGGATCCAACGCTCTTCCCAGCCATAGCCGAATTCTTCGCCTTCGCCCCGGAAATGATCGATGAAATCGACGGAGACCGAATGACTGCCGAGAAAGCGCGCGGCCACGCGATCGCCACCCAACAGAACGGCAGCCGCACCGTCCCCGATTTGGAACTCCTGCGTCGAGCCCGCGCGTGCCTTGCGCTTATCGCTCGCAGCCACCAGTACATGTTTTGCTGCGCCGGACTTCGCCTTCTCAAGTCCTGCGATCAGCGCCGACAGTCCCGCGCGCTGCGAGCCGGTAACGTCGGCCGTGAAAATATCCTCGGACAAGCTCAACGCCGCCGCGACAATGCCGCCGTTCTGCCGATCGGCGAACGGCATCGTGGTGGAGGCAAAATAAACGGCATCGACATGCCGTCGCGCGTGGATCGGATCGGCACCGCCGGGCAATGCATCCCGCGCCGCTTCGACGGCCATCGTCACCGCATCTTCGTCCCAGTTGGCCATGGTGCGCTCACCCTTGCCCTGCCCTGCGATGCCGGGATTGAACCAGGCATTCGCGTTCGCCATGGCCTTACGCTGCAGGCGTAGTCGCGGCAGATAGGCACCAAAGCCGGTGATCCCGACGCTCGGTTGGGTCATGACGTATCTTCCCTTTTCGCGGTATTTGATCCGTGGCGAATTCCTGCGCGGGCGTTGACCGCACAGCTAGCTCTATTGTCGCCTAACAGATTTGGTAGTGGGGCTCAACGCCCGCCCGCGTTAGCGGCGAACGACGATACAGACGGCGCCTTTGTCCCGTAGCGTCCGGCACAAACCGAGCGCGGCATCCTTGTCGGGCAGAGCTTCCGCATACAAACGGTAGACCGTTCCTTTTTCCGGAATTTTCACCGGTTCGATCACATGGCTCAAACCGTCAAGCAGGTCACCAGCCACACCCAACAAACCAAGCCAAGCGCTTTCGGCCAAATCCGCCGTCTTGAACGAACCGACCTGAATGCCATACTCCACATCGCTGCCGCCTCGGCCGTTGGCGGTACTCGCAACCGAAGAAACTGGCGAGGACGAACGCGAACCACTTTGTGTGTCGCTCGGCGTTGCAATGTCGGCAGATTTGTCTGTTGAACTCGCCTCGGTCGCCGGCATTCCTTTTTGCTGATCGTCAAAGGCCGGACGGAGCGAAAACCCGTTTTGCGGCTCCGGCGACGGCGCAGTTGCGATGGACGGCGTTTTCGCAGCCGGAGGCGACCACGGCGTATGCATGGCCTCGCTTTCGGTCGACACCGCATTCGACTGCGAGCCTGGCGTTGCCGTCAGCACCAAAGGCGGACTCGGACCCCGCGCGACCTTGCGCCGCCCAAGCACGGTATCGAGGCCCTGGGTGTCTTCAAGTTTGGACAGTCGCGTCTTTGCAAGTTCAAAACTAGCATCGATTGACAGGGCCCTACGGTAAGCATCCATGGCTTCCCGCCGCTTGCCGAGCGCTTCCAACGACATGCCTTGCCACGTGAACACAAATTTCGGATACGGATGACCGTTCCTCAACGCTAGATCGTAGTCGACGATTGCCAGTTCGTGCCGGTTGAAGCGCCGGTGCAGACTGCCGCGGTTGGAAAAAGCCTCGGCGTAGTTCTGGTTTAACCGGATGGCCAAGCTGTAATCGCGCATCGCCGAGTCGAAATCATTGATCGCTTCGAATGCGAGGCCCCGGTTGTTGAGTGTGCGGGGCTTGAATTCTCTTGGTAAATTCCGGTTCCATAGCGCCGTGGTGTAATCGAGAATGGCGCGTCCCGCCTGTCCTTGCTTGTGGAACGCCATACCCCGATGGTGGTATGTCAGGGCCAAGCCCTCGGGGCTGAGTTCTTTACTTTGGATCGCCCGCGTGAACAGTTCCACTGCCGCCGTCACATCGCCAGCGCTGAGCCTTGCGACTCCTGCATCCGCGTCGGCGACACCGCCAGCCAGAGCAGGAACGCAGCTCAGCATCATGCCCACAAGGACTAGCGCGTACCGGACCATGAAATCCAGGATATAGTGATTCGGGCACAGTCCATAATTGCAATGCTATTGCGGCGCACCTCTCACCCTGGTGTAACCCAAAATCCAGTGCTCAAAGCTGCGGATGTTTACCTGATGTTTAGGTTTGCTTCATGACTACTGTCTCCAACATTAGGCCGGTTCGAAAGGCCGTATTCCCCGTTGCGGGCATGGGGACGCGTTTCTTGCCTGCAACCAAAGCGGTGCCGAAGGAAATGCTTCCGGTCGTCGACAAGCCGGTCATCCAATACGCCGTCGAGGAAGCCCAGGCCGCAGGCATCGAGCAATTCATCTTCGTCACCGGCCGCGGCAAACACATCATCGAGGATCACTTCGACCACGCTTACGAGCTTGAGGCTCTGCTCTCGTCGCGCGAAAAAACGAAGGAACTCAACAGCCTGCTTGAGGCGCTGCCGCCAAGCGGGTCGGTCAGCTTCACCCGGCAACAAAGCCCCCTCGGCCTCGGCCACGCCATTTGGTGTGCGCGCCATTTCGTTGGCGACGAACCCTTTGCAATCTTGCTTCCCGACGAGCTGCTGGTCGATCAACCCGGCTGCCTGACGCGCATGATGAGTGCCTACAACAAGACCGGCGGCTGCATGATTGCGGTTCGCGAAGTCCCGCAGGAAGAAACGAAACGCTACGGCATCATCGATCCAAAAGGCGAAACCGGCGAGCTTATGCGCGTCCATGGCATTGTCGAAAAGCCTGCACCCGAAAACACCCCCTCGCGCCTGGCGGTGATCGGCCGGTACATTGTTCAACCCCAAGTCTTCGCAGAGCTCGAGCGTCACGAGAAAGGCGCCGGCGACGAAATCCAATTGACCGACGCACTCGCGCGATTGATCGGCAAGACGCCGTTTCACGGATTCCGCTTTAACGGCCAGCGTTTCGACTGCGGCGACAAAGTGGGCTTCCTTCACGCCAACATCGCCCTCGGCCTAAGCCATCCGGAAACGGCGGGGCCTCTACGCACGATTCTGAAAAACCTATCGCTCTAACATCAGGCTCGCTTGGGGATACAAAATGCGCGTCGCAATGATCGGCACCGGCTATGTGGGACTCGTCTCCGGCGCCTGCTTTTCCAACTTCGGCCATGATGTCATTTGCGTCGACAAGGATGCCGGCAAAATCGCACGCCTACAGAAAGGCGAAATTCCGATCTACGAACCGGGCCTTGAATCCCTCGTAGCCGACAACGTCAAATCGGGCAGGCTCTCCTTCACCACAGACCTCACAACCGCAGTGCCGGACGCCGAGGCGGTGTTCATCGCCGTCGGCACGCCGAGCCGCCGCGGCGACGGATTTGCGGACCTGAGCTATGTCTTTGATGCCGCCGCCGAGATTGCAGGTTGCCTAAAGGGCTACACGGTCGTCGTGACCAAATCGACAGTGCCCGTGGGCACCAGCAAAAAGGTCGAGGACATTATCCGAACGCGTCGCGCCACTGCCGAATTCGACGTCGCGTCGAACCCGGAGTTCCTCCGCGAAGGTTCAGCCATCGAAGACTTTCAGCGACCGGACCGGATTGTCGTCGGCGCCGAGAACGACCGCGCCCGAAACGTCATGCGCGCGCTCTATCGCCCGCTATTCCTCAACGACAAGACGCCTTTCGTATTCACGTCGCGCGAGTCGTCCGAACTCATCAAATACGCGAGCAACGCCTTCCTCGCGATGAAGATCACCTTCATCAACGAAATTGCAGACATCTGCGAACAATCGGGCGCCGACATTCAAGACGTGTCCCGGGGCATCGGCTTGGACGGCCGCATCGGCTCCAAATTCCTCAACTCAGGCCCCGGCTACGGCGGCTCTTGCTTCCCAAAGGACACGCTGGCCCTGGTGCGGCAGGCATCCGAATTCGGTGCGCCGTCGAAAATCGTGGAATCCGTTGTCGAGGTGAATGCCAATCGCAAGAAACGCATGGCCGACAAAATCATCAAGGCCTTTGGCGGCGTGAAAGGCAAAACGGTTGCGATCCTCGGCGTCACCTTTAAGCCCAACACCGACGACATGCGCGACAGCCCGTCGCTCGACATCATTCCCGCGCTGCAAGCCGCCGGCGCTACGATCAGAGCATTCGATCCCGAAGGCATGCAAGAAGCCGGCAAGTTGATGCCCAACGTCAAATGGGCGTCGAGCGCCTACGAAGCTTTGACAGGCGCTGACGGCGTCGCCATCCTTACGGAATGGAACGAATTCCGCGCCCTAAACCTCGATCGCGTGAAATCCCTGCTCAAGCGCCCGCTGATGGTCGACTTACGCAATATCTATACGCCGCGCGAGATGTCCGAAGGCGGCTTTGAGTACCACAGCGTCGGACGAACCCCAGTAGCTCCGGCATAGCGCCTATCCGACGATACGCGCGTCTCGCAAGCGTGCGATAATGGCATCTGCCGCGGCTTCCGGACTCAAATCGACGGTGTTCACGTGGATTTCAGGATTCTCCGGTGCCTCGTACGGCGAGTCGAGTCCCGTGAAATTTTTAATCTCGCCCGCTTTTGCGCGCTTATAGAGTCCCTTCGGGTCGCGCGCCATGCAGACCTCAATCGGCGTATCGACATACACTTCCAGAAACTCGTCCTTGCGCACCAACTCCCGCGCCGTCCGCCGCTCCGACCGAAACGGCGAAATGAACGACACCAACACGATCAAGCCGGCATCGACAAACAGCTTCGCCGTCTCGGCCACGCGCCGGATGTTCTCAACGCGGTCGGCGTCGGTGAATCCAAGATCGCGATTAAGCCCATGACGAACATTATCGCCGTCCAGCATGTAAGTGTGCCGGCCGGCGAGAAGAAGTTTTTTCTCGACGATATTGGCGATCGTCGATTTGCCGGAACCCGAAAGCCCCGTGAACCACAACACCGAGGGCCGTTGCCCTTTGAGGCTTGCCCGCGCCTCCTTGTTGACGTCCAGCGCCTGCCAATGAACATTGGTCGCGCGCCGCAAACCAAACTCGATCATCCCGGCGCCGACGGTTCCGTTCGTGAACCGGTCGATGACGATAAAGCCGCCGGTCTCCCTATTTTCGGCATACGGATCGAACGCGATCGGCGACGTCGTGGAGAAATTGCAGTATCCGACTTCGTTGAGCTGCAGAGTCTTGGCGGC
>JAIOQG010000151.1 GCA_021413465.1 Alphaproteobacteria bacterium
AGCGGCGAATGTGGGCGGTTACGAGGTGCGGCTGATGGCGGTCGCCGACGCGCAAGGCCCGAACTACACGACGAAGATCGGCACGTTCGAAGTGCGCCAAGGCGGCGCGCTGCTTGACACGATGATCGCCGAGCGGCGGCAATATCCCAATCCCGGCAGCGAGACGACGGAAGCGGGTTTGCGCGTGCGGCCGGCCGACGTGTTGTACGTGACGCTAGGCCAGCCGCAGCCCGGCGGTGCGTGGACGGTGCGGCTTTATCATCATCCGCTGGTGGTTTGGATTTGGCTCGGCGCGGTGATTATGGCGCTCGGCGGCGGACTGTCGCTGAGCGACCGGCGCCTGCGCGTGGGTGCGCCGCGACGCGCGGCGGCGGCTGCGGCTGCTACAGCGGCGGCGTGAGGAAGAAAGAATGGCGCACGCAAAGACGCGAAGACGCGAAGAAGAAGGACGACGCGCACGAAGCAACGAAGGAACGAAGATGCGCCTTACGTGCGGCTCGGTGCCTCTGTCGTCTTCAATCGGGCGCTTCGCGCCCAAGACTCTTCGTTGCTTCGTTGCTTCGTGTGATGCTCTTTCCTTCCTTCTTCGCGTCTTTGCGTCATTGCGTGAATCGTCTTCTTCCATCCGCGGCGTGCGCGCATGAAGTCGCGTTGGCTGTCGACGGTGCCGTTGTTTTTGCTGCTGGCGCTTGCGGTTTATTTCGCATTCGGGCTGACCCAGGATCCGCGCACGATCCATTCCGTGTTGATCGACAAGCCCCTGCCCGCGTTCGACTTGCCGGTGTTCGGGCAAGACGGTGCGCGGATAACGAACGAAGATTTGAAAGGCCATGTCAGTTTACTCAACGTGTTGGCATCATGGTGCGTGTCATGCCGGGCCGAGCATCCGCTGTTCGTGCGGCTCAACGACGAAAAGAAAGTCGCGATCTATGGCTTGGCGTGGAAGGACAAGCCGGACGATCTGAAACAGTGGCTTGAAGAGTTGGGCAACCCGTACACGCGCATCGCCGACGATGCCAGCGGACGCACTGCGATCGATCTGGGCGTCACGGGCGCGCCGGAGACGTTCGTGGTGGATAAACGAGGACGCATTCGCTTCAAGCAGGTGGGCGTGATCGACGACTTCGTGTGGACGCAAACGCTTGCGCCGCTGGTGGCGAAGCTTGAGGCGGAGAAGTGAAGATGCCCCCTCATCCGTCACGGCTTCGCCGCGTCGCATTCTCCCCGGCGGGGAGAAGGGCCAGCGCGTTGTGGTGGGTCGCCGCGTTATTGTTCTCCGTCGCTTCCGCCTATGCGGTCGAGCCGGACGAGATGTTGAAGGATCCCGTGCTTGAGGCGCGGGCGCGGGCGGTGACGCGGGAGTTGCGCTGCGTCGTGTGTCAAAACCAGTCGGTCGACGATTCCGACGCGCCGTTGGCGCGCGATATTCGCGTGTTGGTGCGCGAGCGCATTCAAATGGGCGATAGCGACGCGGCGGCGCGGGACTTCATCGTGGCGCGCTACGGTGCCTATGTGTTGCTGCGGCCGCCGCTCCAGGGGGACACGCTTGTTTTGTGGTTCGGACCCGGACTTTTTCTCGTCGGCGGGTTGGTGCTCGCTTGGTTCTACGTGGCAAGGCTTAACCGGGCCGGTGCGGCTCCTGCGGCCTTGAGCGCAAGTGAAGAAGACGCCGTGCGCCGGCGTATCGATGAACAGGCGGGGACGTGATGATTTGGCTTTTGCTTGCCGCCCTTGCCTTTGCGGCGCTTGCGATCGCGCTCCCGCCGTTGCTGCTGGCGCGCGGTGGTGCAGCGGCCGCGGACGGCGCGTCCGACCTTGCGGTCTATCGCGATCAACTGGCCGAGGTCGACAAGGAGCGCGAGCGCGGCTTATTGACGGAAGCCGAGGCCGACGCCGCGCGCCTCGAAATTAAGCGGCGTATTCTAGCGCTGCCCAAGGCTGAGGTTCGCGCGTCAACGACGGCGACCTCGCGGCCGCTGGCGTTGGCGGTGGGCCTCGGCTTGAGCGTGTTTTCGGCAGTGATTTATCTGGCGCTTGGGCGCCCCACCCTGCCCGGGCGGCCGTTCGATCCGGCGGCCGTGCGCGCGGCAGCAGACGAGGACATGAAGCGGGCCGTCGACGAGGTCGAGACCATGGTGGCCAGGCTTGCCGAGAAAATGAAAGCCAACCCCAACGATGCCAAAGGTTGGCGCATGTTGGGCTGGTCGTATTTGCAGATGGGCCGAACGGCGGAAGGCGTGGCGACGCTGAAGCACGCCGTCGAGCTCGATCCGAAAAACGCCGCCTTGCGCTCGCAGCTCGGCGAGGCCGTTATCCGTTTGGCCGAGGGCAAGGTGACGGACGAAGCGCTCAAAATCTTCGATGCCGCGCTGTCGATCGACGCCAAGGATCCGCGCGCGCGGTTCTATCGCGGGATGGCGCTCATGCAGGGCGGCAAGGAGCGCGAGGCGCTGGAGGCGTGGGTGCAAATCATCCGCGAGGGACCTGCCGACGCCGAATGGATGACGGGGTTGCGCGAGCAAGCGCGCGCACTCGCCCTCAAGCTCAAGCTCGATCCGAACACAGCGGTGCCTTAGGTCCCTCTCAAAGTTGCAGAAATCGGCGGCGCTGAGATCAGGCTGGCGTGCGGGTCCACTTTGGCCTATGGATGGCCCTACTTGCAGCGAATGGGCGAAAGGCCCGCGCTCAACCACACAACAACCGGCAAATGGGACGCAAGCGCGGCGGTGGCCAGCGCTCGACTTTGCATTTGCCGCGGTCGCGAATTTCGTTTCGCCGCGCTTGTGCCCCGGTTAACGCCGGGTGCACCAGGCCTTGGTCGCGCAAGCGCCGGACCTGCGGGCGCGGCCTGCGGCGATCGAGTGTTGAGGCCTTTCGCTCCGGCGGTGGCTTCGCCTCGGTCGCCGTCAGTTCCCAGCAAGCTTTCATGCGAAAGCTTGCGATGCCGCCAAGGAGACGTGAGCGCCATGTCCGACATCACCAGCCGCACGCATCGCTTCAAAATGGGCGAGACCGTCAACTTGAAGGCCGACAAGTTCCATCGCGGCACGCCGGACGGCGTCTACAAGGTGACGCGGCTGATGCCGGCGGAGGGGCAAGACTTTCAGTACCGCGTCAAAGACAATCGCGACGGGCGCGAACTTGTGGTGCGCGAGAGCGAGCTTTCCTAACGCCGAGGATGCGATGCAGCACGATTTGCGGGCGCGCTTGATCGAACATTATGCCGAGCTATCGGCGTTGACGGCGAGGGAGTGTTCGGGCGCCTGCGCGCGGCCGCGATCATGCTGCGAAGAGCGATATTGCGATATCGCCGTCGACTACGCCAAGACAAGATGGCAGGTCGAACTGCAACCGACATGGCACAAGGCTTTGCCGCTCATGGGAGACGACGGCTGCACCGCGGCGCCGCACCTGCGCCCGATTTGCACGGCGCATACGTGCGAGATTTGTACGCATGGCGAAAAGCGCGGCGATGGGGCGTGGACGGCGCGCTATTACGAAATCATGACGGCGATCGCCGAAATCGAGGCTGTCGTGTTTGCAGACGCCATCGTTAGAGGCGAACCGTAATAACGAGGCGGACGGATTTGGTCCGCCGCCTCGCTTGTGGCGATCACTTGTTTTTGCCGCCCGGGCGTTGTGCGCCGATGTTCAACGGGCGTTGATCGGAGGCGACGGCGCCTGACGATTTTACCTTGGCGGTCGCTTTCGGTTTCTTCTTTTCGCGCGTGCTGCGCATTTGGCCTTTGGCCATGGATGGACTCCCTTGAGGGTGGTGGCGCTGGCGCGCCGGAACACTGTTCGAAGACGTGTTTGCGTTGGCGCCCATCAGGCGACGCGACTCTTGTAGCACGTTTGCGAAGACTTGCGTGCGGATGCGTCTCGGCCGGTTATTTTTGCAGTTGATGCAGGCGGGCGGCCAAGATGCACCCGGCGTAAGCGGACGTAAGTGCGTCGGTGCGCGATGCAGATGGGGTCGTGCCCGTCAGCGAGGCTTGGCGGCGCGCGGCTTGGGCGGGACAGGCGTTCCAGAGCGCAAGGAGCCCGATCGCGGCGACTTTGCCACGGGCGCGTCCTTGGTCGGCCTGGCCACCGGCGAGCACGGCTTGGCGAGCGAGATCGGATTCTTCGGTGCGGCAACTCAAGTGCAGGTCCGGCCACAACGCTTCGGCGGTTGCAATTTCGTCGGCAGACGGTTGCTGGACCGAGGGGTCTTTGCCGGCGTCAGCGGACTCTCGCGCGGAACACAGCTTTGCCTGCTGGCCTTGAGCCGCGCAGGCCGCGGGATCGAAGGCGTCGCGTTCGAGAACGCAAACAATGTCGGCCGCAGGACCTTCGCCGTAGGTTTGGACGAGGCGTTCTTTGAAATAGGCCCACTTGTCGCGCGTGTCTTCGATGGCCGCGCCGACCGCACGCGCGAAGTTGCCGTTGATCATGCCGCGGCGCGTGGTGCCGGTGCCACCGCTGGCGCGGCCGACGGGACCGTTGTCCTTGTTCAAGTCGGTGTGCATGACGCGCGTTTGCCCAAAGAACGGAGCCCAGTCGCCATAGTCGCAGCCGACGGCATTGCCCATGACTTGCCAATCTTCCGGACAGCCGCTGATCAGACCGTCGGGGACCGGCGTTTCGCTGCGCGGGTCGAGCCAGGGCGCACG
>JAIOQG010000176.1 GCA_021413465.1 Alphaproteobacteria bacterium
ACCATGATCGCTTCGAACGTCAGCGGGCTTTCGCACAAGGCGCCGATCATCAACTCGCGGCCGGCCTCGATGCGCTTGGCGATGGCGATTTCGCCTTCGCGCGACAACAGCTCGACCGAACCCATCTCGCGCAGATACATACGCACGGGGTCGTCGGTACGCTCGACCTCTTCGGTCTCGACCTTAACGACTTGCGTTTCTTGCGCGACCGTCACCGCGGTGCCGGTCTCGGCCTCTTCTTCTTTCTCTTCGGTTTCCACGACGTTGATGCCCATTTCGCTGAGCATCGACATCACGTCTTCGATCTGTTCCGACGACACCTGCTCCGACGGCAGAACCTTGTTCAACTCGTCGTAAGTGACGAAGCCGCGCGTCTTGGCGCGCGCGATCATCTTCTTGACCGCGGCATCGGTAAGGTCGAGCAGCGCATCGGCGCGCTCTTCCGTCTGGCCTTCGGCCGCCTCGCCTGGCTTTTGCGCTTTCACGGCGACGGGTTTCCCCGCTTGCGCGATCGGACGTTGCGGCACTTTTGCTCCGGCCGCAGCCGTCGACGTGGGTTTCGCCATTTGTTTTCCGGATGAGTTCGTTGGATTCGATAATTCTGCGGCGGCGAGGCTTCCCGGTAAACCTGCGACTTTCGCAGGCTTCGGTTTCGGCGGCGGTAGCGGCTTGACCATCGCCTTTAAAATCGACTTCAAATCAGTAGCCTTCGGCTTCGCCTCGGGCTTGGCGGCAACTTTCGCGGCGGGTTTGCCCGCCGTCTTTTTGTCGGACTTCGAAGTCGCTCCCGCTTTGCCTGTTTCCTTGGCCGTCTGCGGCTTGCGTTCTGGCGTCTGCTTCTTGGTCACGGCGGCGTCAATTCTCTGGCTTCGATCTGACAAAAACGAAAATGCTGCAAGCTATAAGGACAGCGCGAGAGCCAAGATGGCCGTCGCAATCCCCTCTACCTCTTAGAAGGCGTCTGGTGGACCGGCTTCCGATCCGATCACGGACTGCAACTCATGGGCAATAGCGCGAAGCCGGGCCAAATTTTCCTCTGTTGCATCGCGCTTCAACGCTTCGGCGGCCTGCGCATGCTCCGTTTCCAGCGACGTCAACTTGTGATGGCGCGCGACGGCATGGTTAAACTCGCGCAACACCACGGTCTCGCTGGTTTCCCGCCTGGTCATAGCCATGGACTTGAGCATCGGCCGCCGCTCCAACCGCTCACAAAGATCCCCGTACCCGAGTCGCGTGACGTGGTCGCGAAGGCCTTGACTGTCAAGGGATTGTTCCAAAGAAACGGCATGTAGGAGTTCGCGTCTCAGTTTGTCAAGCTGAGGCTCTGCAATCGGCAGTGTGGCAAAAACCTCCGGAAACGCGTCCAAAAGGAACGGATGCGTTAATGCCGCCATGACCAAAGCCTCCTCCGCCATGCCCGAAGGGTTGAGCGTGCGCGCAAGTCCGCGCCCCGCCGCGGAACGGCGCACGGCGTCGGAGACCGGCGGGGTCCACGCGGGCCTGGCCCCGGGACGATCCGGCTTGAATCCCGGTTTTGGGGAAAACGACCCTTGTCCCCACCCCTCGCGACGTCCCTGGCCCGACGGGGCCCAGCTCTTCGGCGCCGGCGCGAACAAGGCGCGCAGCCGCTCTTGCATCATGGTCCGGTAGTAGTCGCGCACCTTGGGGTCGGCGATCTCCTGAACGCAGGCCATCAATTTCTTCTCGGCCCCCGCTCGCCGCTCGGGCGTAGCCAAGTCCGCGCTTTCGATTTCCCGCCGCCACAGCATGTCGGCCAACCCCACCGCCTCGTCGAGCACGGCCTGCATGGCAGCCGAGCCCCGCGCACGGATCAGATCGTCGGGATCTTGCCCCCCGGGCAGCAAGGCAAAGCGCAGCGATTGCCCCGGTTCCAGCAGCGGCAGCGTCAGATCGATCCCGCGCTGCGCCGCTTTGATGCCCGCCGCATCGCCGTCGAAACACAAAATGGGCTCGGGCGCGATGCGCCACATCATTTGCAAATGCTCTTCGGTCAGCGCCGTCCCCAGCGGCGCCACCGCCCCCGCAAACCCCGCCAACACCAAGGCGATCACATCGACATAGCCTTCGACGGCAATGAGCGTCGCCCCTTGCGATGCTGCTTTGCGCGCCGCCGCCAAATTGAACAGCACGGTGCTTTTCTTGAACAACGGCGTTTCGGGCGAGTTCAAATATTTCGGCTTACCGTCGGGATCGAGCGTGCGCCCGCCGAACGCGATCACGCGCCCGCGCACATCCGTGATCGGGAATATCACCCGGCCGCGAAACCGGTCGTAAGGCGCGCCCCCGTCGTCGGGCGCCCCCACCAGTCCGGCTTCGATCATATCGTCGATCGTTACGCCTTTGGCTGTCAGGTGATCCTTCAAACCATTGCGCGAATCCGGCGCAAAACCCAAGCGAAACGGCGCGACCGCGGGGCCCGTCAACTGCCGCCCATCGAGATAGGCGCGCGCCTTCGCGCCGCGCGCACCCTTAAGCTCGCTCTCGAAAAATACTGCAGCCAATTCCATCACGTCGTAAAGCGAACGCCGCGTTTTCTCGCGCTCTTCGTCGCGGTCCTCGCGCACCGGCAGCGCCATGCCCGCATCGTTGGCGAGCTGTTCCACCGCGTCGGGAAACGCCAACCCCTCGGTTTCCATCACGAACGTGATGATGTCGCCGTGCGCACCGCAGCCGAAGCAGTGATAAAAGCCCTTATCCGCATTGACCGAAAACGACGGCGACTTTTCGCTGTGGAACGGACACAACCCAAGGTGATTGCGCCCGCGCCGGATCAGCTTGACCTTGCGCCCGACAATGTCGGTCACGCGCACGCGGTCGCGCAGCTCCTCCAAAAATCGCGGGGTGAAACGCATGTGATGCCGCGCAAATGTTCCAAAAATTGAAATGCCAAAAAAAGATTGTCATGGTCCGCGTAGGCGGACCACCCACGACTTTCTTCTTCGCTGCACAAAGTAAGTCGTGGGTGGTCGGCCTTCGCCGACCATGACAGCTAAGGGGAGAGCAACTCCTTCACCACGGCATTCGCCTTGGAGAAGTCCAATTTGCCGGCAAACTTGGTCTTGAGCTAGGCAATGACCTTGCCCATGTCCTTCACCGAAGCCGCGGCCGTAGCGGCAATCGCAGCCTTCACGGCCGCGCGCACGTCGTCGGCGCTCATCTGCTGCGGCAAATACGCTTCGATGATCGCCTTCTCTTCGCGCTCCAGCGTCGCCAAATCGACGCGGCCCCCTTTATCGAACGCTTCGATCGAATCGTTGCGCTGCTTGATCATTTTCTGCAGCAGGCTAAGGATTTCATCATCCGTCAGCGCCTCGCGCCCCAGGCCGCGCGCCTCGATATCTTTGTCTTTCAACGCCGACATAATCAGCCGCAACGTGCCCACCCGCCTTGGATCTTTGGCGCGCATCGCATCCTTCAAGGCCTCACTGAACTTATCCCGCAACATCGGCTTGATCCTCATAAAGCTGTCTTGCGGCCACCATAGCGCGCGCGAAACGTCCCACCCAAGCCTTTGACGCGGAAAGCCTTTGCCAATTGTGGATCGAATACACACGCTTTCTTGACGGGGGCAAATGCCGTCCCATATGGTCCGCCAGTTTTGCGGGCGCGGCCGTCCAAAACCCCGCAAAAAAACGAGCCGACATGACCGAGACTGCCACAAGCCCCCGCGAAATGGGCCCTGCCCCCTCGCGGAGACGAATCACGGGCGCGCTTGTGCTCGCCGATGGAACCGTCTTTGAAGGCGTGGGATTTGGCGCCTCCGGCCGCGCCGTCGGCGAAGTCTGCTTCAACACGGCGATGACGGGTTATCAGGAAATCCTGACCGACCCCTCTTACGCCGCGCAGATCGTCTGCTTCACCTTCCCGCACATCGGCAATGTCGGCACAAACGCCGAAGACATCGAAACCGCGACGCCCGCCGCCCGCGGCCTCATCGTCAAAGCCGCCATCACCGAGCCGTCGAACTATCGCAACGCTCAGCATCTCGACATCTGGCTCAAGCGCAACCGCATCGTCGGCTTAGGCGGCATCGACACCCGCCGCCTAACGCGCCTGATCCGCGAGAACGGCATGCCGAACGGCGTCATCGCGCACGACCCCACCGGCAGCTTCGACATCCCCGCCTTGAAACGCGACGCTGCGAACTGGCCGGGCCTCGAAGGCATGGACCTCGCCAAGGACGTCACCGCGCGCCAAACCTGGACCTTGGACGAAACACGCTGGGCCTGGGGCAAAGGTTACGCGGCACTGACGAAGCCGCGCTTCAACATCGTCGTCATCGATTACGGCGTAAAGCGCAACATCCTGCGCTCGCTCGCCTCGATCGGCGCCAAGGTCACCGTCGTTCCGGCGAACTCGAGCTACGACGACATCGTGCGCTTAAAGCCCGACGGCGTCGTGCTGTCGAACGGCCCCGGCGACCCAGCGGCAACCGGCGTCTATGCCGGCCCCGTCATCCGCAAACTTGTCGATGCCGGCCTGCCGGTTTTTGGCATCTGCTTGGGCCACCAAATGCTGGCGCTCGCGCTCGGCGCCAAAACAAAAAAAATGCACCAAGGCCACCACGGCGCAAACCACCCCGTGAAAGACTTGGCGACCGGCAAAGTCGAAATCGTCTCGATGAACCACGGCTTCACGGTCGACACGAGCGCACTGCCGCGCGGCGTCAAGGAAACCCACATCTCTCTCTTCGACGGCTCGAATTGCGGCCTCGAACTCGAAGGCCGCCCCGTCTTCTCGGTGCAATACCATCCGGAAGCATCCCCCGGCCCCCACGACAGCCAATACCTGTTCGACCGTTTCGCCAAGGCGATGGAGAAAAATCGTTGATCGTCGCAACCAGTACCATTGATAGTCTAAAAGCCCGCTGGCGCACGCACGTCCAAATGCTTGGCAATTTCAACGCCGAGATCGTCGGCCGCACGTTCGACAGACTCTGCGCGTCTTATGCCGAGCCCCAGCGCCACTACCACACGCTGAGCCACCTCACGGCGCTGTTCGATTGCTTGGAACTGCACGCCGACGAAATCGGCGAACCCGCGCGCCTCGCCTTTGCGGCCTGGTATCACGACATCGTCTACGACCCGCGCCGCACCGACAACGAAGCCAAAAGCGCCGAACGCGCCATGAAAGAACTCGACGATCTGGGCGGCGACTCCGATCTGCGCTCGCGCGTCGTGCAGCTCATCCTCGCCACGAAAAACCACTTGGCCGGCGGCCGCGACTACGACGACGACATTTTCCTCGACGCCGATTTGGCGATCCTGGGCAGCACCGAAGACGTCTATCTGAAATATGTTCACGATGTGCGGGCGGAATACGCGCATGTCAGCGACGCCGAATGGAAAACGGGACGCCGCGCGTTCTTGAAGAAACTCGCCGTCGCCCCGCGCATCTTCCGCACCGGCATCTTCGAAGGCGCTTACGGCGATCAAGCGCGCGCCAACATCGCCTGGGAACTCACCACGCTCGAAGCGGGGAGCGCGGCATGAGCGTGAAAAAGAAATTTGAACCACCAAGGGCACCAAGAACACCAAGATGCTCTGCACATCCGACAACCGCCCCTTCGGCGCGAAGCGCCACGACAGCGCGCTACGCGCGCGGGCGGTCATCGAAGCAGCCTGAGCATCTTGGTGTTCTTGGTGCCCTTGGTGGTTCAAATTCTTGCAGCATTTCAATCCCACAAGCCTTGCATTTCGAGATCAAATGTTCTACTTTTGTTCCTAAGGCAATTTTGTATCTAAAGCGCCCATCGCGACCGTTTCGCGAGGGGCATTTCGGCGTGCGTGCGGGAACCCTATTCGACCCCTCTTCTGCCATCACATGTGATGGCAGCGTGATGGCAGTTTTGGCGGAAATCTGCGGATGTGATGGCGTGATGGCACGGATTAAATTTGCCCCTTGCGTCGCGCCGCAACCGCATCGGACGGTGGCGTAGCCGATGCCCAAACGCACCGACATCGACACGATCCTGATCATCGGCGCCGGCCCCATCGTCATCGGCCAGGCCTGCGAGTTCGATTATTCGGGCGTGCAAGCCTGTCGCGCGCTGCGCGCCGAGGGCTTTCGCATCGTCCTCGTGAATTCGAACCCCGCCACGATCATGACCGATCCCGACATGGCGGACGCCACCTACATCGAACCGATCACGCCCGAATTCGTCGAAAAGATCATCGCCCGCGAGCGCCGCGAACGCCCCAAGGACCGCATGGCACTGTTGCCCACGATGGGCGGCCAAACGGCCCTGAACTGCGCGCTCGATCTGCACAAGGCCGGCACGCTCAAGAAATACGACATCGAAATGATCGGCGCTCAGCCCGAAGCGATCGCGATGGCCGAAGACCGCCTGTTGTTCCGCGACGCGATGGAACGCATCGGCCTCGAATGCCCGCGCTCGCGCATTGCGACGTCGAAAGAAGAAGCGCTCGCGGCCCTCGACCATGTCGGCCTGCCCGCGATCATTCGCCCGTCCTTCACGCTCGGCGGCCAAGGCGGCGGCATCGCTTACAACCGCGAAGAATGCGTCGAGATCGTCGAACGTGGCATCGACGCCTCGCCCGTCCGTTCCGTGCTCATCGAGGAATCGGTGCTGGGCTGGAAAGAATTCGAGATGGAGGTCGTTCGCGACAAGGCGGATAACTGCATCATCATCTGCTCGATCGAAAACATCGACCCGATGGGCGTGCACACGGGCGATTCCATAACGGTCGCCCCCGCGCTCACGCTGACCGACAAAGAATACCAAATCATGCGCAACGCCAGCGTCGCGGTGCTGCGCGAAATCGGCGTCGAAACCGGCGGCTCGAATGTTCAGTTCGCGGTCAACCCAAAGGACGGCCGCCTCGTCATCATCGAGATGAACCCGCGCGTCTCGCGTTCGTCGGCCTTGGCGTCGAAGGCAACCGGCTTCCCGATCGCGAAAGTCGCGGCCCGCCTCGCCGTCGGCTACACGCTCGACGAGTTGATGAACGACATCACCAAGGCGACACCGGCGTCGTTCGAGCCCACGCTTGATTATGTCGTCACAAAGATCCCGCGCTTTGCCTTTGAGAAATTCCCCGGCGCCGAACCGATTCTCTCGACCTCGATGAAATCCGTGGGCGAAGCCATGGCGATCGGGCGCACCTTCGCGGAGTCGATGCAAAAGGCGTTGCGCTCGATGGAAACGGGCCTTACCGGTTTCGACGAAATCGAGATCCCGGGCCTGCGCTCCGGCGACGACAAGAATGCCGTCATCGCGGCCCTCGCCAAAGCGACCCCCGACCGCATCCGCGTTATCGCGCAAGCGTTCCGCCTCGGACTAACCGTCACCGAAGTCCACGCCGCGTCGAAAGTCGATCCTTGGTTCCTCGACCAGATCGAAGACATCGTGAAGGCCGAAGAGCGCGTGCGCGAACACGGCCTGCCGCAAGACGAAGACGGCATGCGCGAATTGAAAGCGATGGGCTTCTCCGACGCGCGGCTGGCAAAACTCGCGGTCAAACGCGAAAGCGAAGTCGCAGGCACCCGCCGCCGCCTCGGCGTGACGCCGGAAAGCGAACCAACGGCCGCAAAGAAAATCATCATCCTAGGCGGCGGCCCCAACCGCATCGGCCAAGGCATCGAGTTCGACTATTGCTGTTGCCATGCCGCCTTCTCGCTGAAGAAAGCGGGCTTCGAAACCATCATGGTCAACTGCAATCCCGAAACCGTGTCGACCGACTACGACACGTCGGATCGCCTCTATTTCGAACCGCTGACGACCGAAGACGTGATCGAACTCATCCGCACCGAGCAAACGAACGGCGAAGTCGTCGGCGTCATCTGTCAGTTCGGCGGCCAAACGCCGCTGAAGCTCGCCTCGGCGCTCGAGGCGGCAAAGATCCCGATCCTCGGCACCCAGCCCGACGCCATCGACATCGCCGAAGATCGCAAACGCTTTCAGTCGCTCATCGACAATATCGGCCTGAAGCAGCCGGTGAACCGCACCGCGCTGACGACCGAAGAGGCCCTGCAGGCCGCGCGCGAAGTCGGCTATCCGGTGGTCATCCGCCCCTCTTTCGTGCTCGGCGGCCGCGGCATGACGATCGTGCGCGACGAAGAGCACATGATCGAAACGCTCGAACAAACCGATGTCTTCAAAATCTCGGGCGACGATCCGGTCTTGATCGATCAATATCTGCGCAGCGCCGTCGAAGTCGACGTCGACGCCATCGCCGATGCGAACGATGTTTTCGTCGCAGGTATCATGGAACACATCGAGGAGGCCGGGGTTCACTCCGGCGACAGCGCTTGCTCTCTGCCGCCTTGGTCGCTCAACCCCACGACGATCGCCGAACTGCGCCGCCAAACCGCGGCGCTTGCGCGCGAGCTGAACGTCGTCGGCCTGATGAATGTCCAGTTCGCCATTCAGAACGGCGAAATCTACGTCCTCGAAGTAAACCCGCGTGCGAGCCGCACCGTGCCTTTCGTCGCCAAGGCGGTGGGCATTCCCGTCGCCGCGATCGCCTCGCGCGTCATGGCCGGCGAACCGCTCGCCTCGTTCAAGCTCAAGGAAGCAACCCCCAAGCACATGTCGGTGAAAGAAGCCGTGATGCCCTTCGCGCGCTTCCCCGGCGTCGACGTCGTGCTCGGCCCCGAAATGAAATCGACCGGCGAGGTTATGGGCATTGACCAAACCTTCGAACGCGCCTTCGCCAAAAGCCAGATTGCGGCGGGTCTGACGCTGCCGGACGGCGGCACGGTCTTCATCTCGGTCCGTGACGACGACAAGCAGGCCATCATTGCCCCGGCCCGCAAGCTGATCGAAATGGGCTTCAAAATCGTCGCGACCGGCGGCACCGCCACCCTTCTGATCGAGCAAGGCCTCGCCATCACCCGCGTGAACAAGGTCTACGAAGGCCGCCCGCATATCGTCGACGCGATGAAGGATGGCGCAGTCGATCTCGTGTTCAACACGACCGACGGCGCCCAAGCCCTGAAGGACTCGCTTTCGATCCGCCGCACCGCGCTCATGCAGAAGATCCCCTATTACACGACGATTGCCGGTTCCCTCGCCGCCGTGCAGGCAATCGCTGCCTTGCGCACCTCATCGCTCGATGTCGCGCCATTGCAGTCCTACAGCCACTAAGTCCTTGAATTTTAAACAATCATGGCGTTGGACAACCCGCAGTCTGACCTTGAATTTTTACCGCTTTGCGGCTAATATTCCTCCGTGCGCTGATTGAGGGGGATGCGTCTCCCGCGCACACGCCACCGACCCTCCGGCGAGCGACTTTGAAAGAAATCCAAGGCCTTGGGCGGTTTGACC
>JAIOQG010000152.1 GCA_021413465.1 Alphaproteobacteria bacterium
TCATGCCCTTCGGGTTGGAGCAGTTGCCGCTCTTTGTCATGGAGCAGGGCATAGATGCAATGCTATCGATCGCGCACTGGGTTTCTTCGTGGCCGGGCGCCACGCAAGCCGTAGGCACGTGGCCTCTGTCTGCCTTGGCCATGATCTTCGCCGGCGGGATGTGGCTGACGCTCTGGCAGTCGCACTGGCGCTGGTTCGCGATTGCGCCTGTCTTCGTAGGTCTACTTTTACCGCTCTCGATCACGCCGCCGGACGTGATTGTCTCGGGCGATGGCGACAACGTCGCGGTGCGCGACGCCTCAGGAAAACTACACCTGCTGTCGTCGAGACGCGGCCGTTTCGACGCCGAGATGTGGCTGCGCCGGGATGGCGATGCGCGCGAGATCGCCGAAGTTCAGGCTGTCGAAACGGGAGGGTTCGTGTGCGACGGCAAAGGGTGCATTGCCGCCATACGGGGACGCGTCGACAACCTGGTTGTGATTGCACAAACCGTGGAAGCCCTAGTCGAAGATTGCGCCCACGCAACCATCGTTGTGGTCACCGCACGAGGTTGGACCAAGCCTTGCACGGGCCCCCAACTCATCATCACACCGAAACTGCTCGCTAACGAGGGCGCAATCGAAGCGCGTCTCGCCGGCAAGAAATTGGAGTGGGCATCGGTCACGCGCGAACGCGGCAACCGCCCCTGGGTGCGGCAACCCGAAGCCGACGTTCAGTAGCGACGAATGAGACCGACAAGCCGGCCCTGCACCTTCACGCGATCGGGTCCGAAAATCCGCGTTTCATAGGCAGGATTCGACGCTTCGAGAGCGATCTGCGAACCGCGCTTGCGAAGCCGCTTCAACGTGGCCTCGCTATTGTCGACGAGGGCAACCACGATGTCGCCGGACTGCGCATCGTCGGAACGCTGAATAAGAACGGTGTCTCCGTTCAAAATGCCGGCGTTGATCATGGAATCACCCATGACTTCCAGCGCATAGTGCTCGCCCGAACCGAGCATGGATTCCGCCACCGGTAAATTGTCGGTCTGCGTTTGCAAGGCCTCGATCGGCGTACCCGCCGCGATGCGGCCCATCAGCGGAACCTCGATCATCCGGCGTGCGGTTGCGGGCGCAGAGCGCGCTTGCGGCACTCGAATGCCACCACCCGATTCCACCACGCCGAAATTCGGCCGTGCGGGACCTGCCGCCGCACTGGGCGCGTTGGTCGGCGTGACTGTCCGTGTCCGCGGCTTGGGCATGTTGGAGTTCTCGGGCATCTTCACCACCTCAAGCGCCCGGGCGCGGTGGGCGAGGCGGCGCAAAAACCCGCGCTCTTCAAGGGCCGTAATCAGCCGGTGAATGCCGGATTTGGAACGCAGGTCCAAAGCCTCTTTCATTTCGTCGAACGAGGGCGCAATGCCGGTTTCCCGCAAACGCTCGTGAATAAACATGAGCAATTCATACTGCTTGCGGGTAAGCATCGATGGACCTCAATATCTAGGAACAGAGTCGGAACAAAACCGGGTTTGTTCTAGTGTTGTTCCCAGAACACGTCAACACCTGATGTGGCCGGTCCGATCACTTTTTTACGCCAGATGCATGACCGACACGTCGTCGCCGGCCTGCCTGGCTGGATCGTCAGGCGGCCGCACAATCAACGCATCCGCCGCCGCATAGAGGCGCAGCATGCTTGAATCTTGCACCTGAAACGGATGCGCGACCGAAGTGCCGTCAGGCTGCACCTCAAGATGACAGCGTACATAATCTTGCCGTTTGTCATTGGCAGCCAGAGCGGTTGCAAGGCGCGCGCTCGCCATCCGCCAGGGCGTCTCGGTCGTGCCGAGCAGTCGAAAAATAATCGGCTTCAGAAAAAGCAGAGCGCACACCAGCGCCGAAACGGGATTGCCCGGCAACCCCAAAAACGGCATCGAATTGTAACGCCCGAATATCAGCGGCTTGCCGGGGCGCATCGCAATTTTCCAGAACTCGACCTTAAGCTCGGGTGTCAGCGCCTTTTGAATCAGATCGTGATCGCCGACGGACGCGCCACCAAGCGTGACCAACACATCGCAGCCTTCCGACGTCGCAGCCCTCACGCGTATATCGCCGATGTCGTCGCGCGCAATTCCAAGATCGCGCACCGTGGCGCCCCATTCGAGCACATGGGCCGCAAGCCCGAACGATGAGGAACCGATGATCTGTGTCGGGCCCGGCTCTTTTCCCGGCGCAACAATTTCGTCGCCCGTCGCCAATATGCCGATGCGCGGCGGCCGTGCGCAGGGCAGGGAAGGGAAGTTCATTGCCGCCGCTAAGGCGATGTCGCGCGGCGTCAGACGGCGCCCGCGCGCAAGCAACGTGTCGCCGCTCTTGAAATCGAATCCCGCGCGGCGGATATGCCGCCCTGCCGG
>JAIOQG010000249.1 GCA_021413465.1 Alphaproteobacteria bacterium
CGTCGCCGCATAGGGCAGCGCTTGAATGGCGAGCATCGCGATCCAGACGAGACCGGCATCGTCTTCCCAACCGCCGCGCACCTGCCATGTCGCAACGATGGCAACCACAAGCGCGCTCAGCAACGCGATTTCTTCCCACGCCACCGCGAAAATGCTGCGCAACGGCGCCGTCGCTTCGAGCTTCGGCGTGCGCATGAACGGCTTGCCCGCCGTCAAGATCCCGGAGATCACCGCCCGCGCCACCGTGTGCGACAGCGCCAGCCCCGCAATCGACGCCGCGACCGCCCCGCTGAAACCGGTCTTCACGCGCTGCGGATAAAGCGACAGCGTCTTCGTCACCTTCACCACGAACAACGCGATCGCAACGGCGGTGAGCGCCGGCAGCGGCACTTCATAGCGGAAAGGATCGATCGCCATCAAAGCCGACCACACGGCGCCGCCTATGGTGAAAAAGAACGCCAGTGCATCCGCAACCCACGGCAGCCAGCCCGACACGAAGTGATACTTCTGCGCTCCCGACAGCTGCGTAGAATTGCCCGACAGCGCGCGCACATGGCGCTTCATGATCTGCATCGCGCCGTAAACCCAGCGATGACGCTGCACCTTATACGCGCCCAGCGTATCGGGCATGACCCCGCGCCCGAGGCTGCGATCGATGTAAACCGAATGCCAACCGGCCTCGAACAGGCGAAGGCCCAACTCGGTGTCTTCCGTGATGCACCATTCGGCCCACCCGCCAACGTCGATCAGCGCCGACTTGCGCATCATCGTCATCGTGCCATGCTGAATGATGGCGTTGTCCTCGTGGCGCTCCACCATGCCGATGCGAAAGAAGCCCGAATATTCTTCATACGTCATGCGCTTGAACAGGCTTTCGCCCGCGTCGCGATAATCCTGCGGCGCCTGCACGAGGCCCACCTTGCGGTCGTCGAAATAACACGTCGCTTCGCTCAGCCAACTTGGCGCGACCTGATAATCGCTGTCGATCACCGCCACGATTTCCGCGCGCGGCGCCGTAAGTTCCAGCGCCAGGTTCAACGCGCCCGCTTTGAAGCCTTTCACGTTGTCGAAATGGAAGAACCGGAAACGCGCGCCCAGCTTCGCGCAATGCGCCTCAACCGGCTTCCACACGGCCTCGTCGCGCGTGTTATTGTCGAGCACGATCACTTCGAAGTTCGGATAGTCGAGCCGCGCCAACGTATCGAGCGTCTCGCACATCATATCCGCCGGCTCATTGTAGCAAGGCACGTGGATCGAAACGAACGGCTTGGCCGCATTGTTCGAAACGACCAGCGGCCGCCGCCTTGTGCGCCACAACGCATGCGCCATCTCGACGCCTTCGGTCATCATCACCGCCGCCGCAAGCGAGCCGACAACGACGATGGCGCCGAATGCGATCAATGCCCCGAGGCTCGCATACTGCAGCGCCGCACCCCAGAAAATCGCCAATACGCCCGACGCGATCACCGCAATGCTCGACGCCAGAAACAGAATGCCCGCAAAGCGCAAATGCGGCGTGTAGCGCAGCAAAGCCCCGCCCGCCAACACCGAGAGCATAATTGCGGCCAGCGCAATCCACGGCCATTCTGGCAGGGACGATAGTGTCCCCTTAAAATCGAACTTCGGCTTGCCTTCCGCGTCGTAAATGCCCCAAAACGCCCCGACCGCGCCCTCAAGCCTGACCTTCCATGGTTGGTCGTAGGCTTCCATCACGTAGTAGTCCCACCTGTCGGCCTTCGCCATCGCGAAGAAGCGGCGCAGGAAAGCGGCAGCACTCGGCCCGTCGGCGATCGCCTCCTTGAAGCGCCGGCCTTCGGACGGCCAACCCACTTCGGCGATCACCACCTGCTTGCCAGGGAACGCTTTGCCGAGCTGCTGCATCTGCGCCTTCACATCGTCAAGCGCGTCTTCCGCCGGCACGCCCTGCCAAAACGGCAACAAATGTGCGCCGACAAAATCGACGCTCTCGCCAAGCTCGGGATACTTCAACCAGCCGTCCCAGGTTTCCGCCGTGGAGACGAGCACGCCTTTGGGCACCGCGCGCTTCACCTGCCGCAAATAATTCGACAACTCGTGCGCCGTGAGTTCGCCGCGAAACACCGCTTCGTTGCCCACAAACACGCGGTCGACGACTTTCGGATGCGCCTTGACGACCGCGAGAAGTTTCTCGATCTCTTGCGCATTGTGCTCCCGGTCTGCGTTCAACCACGCGCCCGGCGTCACCTTCATGCCGAACTCGCCCGCGATCGCCACCACTTGGTCGAGGCCCTGCGACACCGAATAGGTGCGCACACGCGACGTGATGCGCGACAGCTCTTTCAGGTCGCTGCGAATGTGTTCGCCGCTTACCGCGTCTTGCGATGTCCATTCGTAAAGGCCGCTCGGATTGTAAGCGAGCCCCCGCGCCTTCCCCGCCCAATCGGGCGCCTCGATCGGCGCATCGAGAGAGAACCAAGTGGCCAAAGTGGCCAACGAAACCAAAGCCAGCGCAGTGACGCGACGCATGTACCAAAGACCTATGGAAAAGGGGCGAACGCCCAAGTGTTGAAGTGCAAATATTGCGCTGCAACATACGGCCAATTGCGACCAAATCGAGGCGCAAATCCGCCACAAAACCCTTCCACCCGCCGGTTATCACGCGGCCTGCGGTCGCAGCAAAAACATTAGGCAGACGGATGCCAAGAATCGAGCAACGAGAGGCGTCGCGACCGCGTCGAAACGGCCTTGTTCGTTAACATCGCGCCATCTAGTATTCCTTACGTATTACGTAAGGCGCCTTACCCATGAGCAAACTGCTCAGCAAGATCACGTCGAAAGGTCAAACAACGATCCCGGTCTCGGTGCGCAAACGCTTGGGCCTGAAGTCCGGTGACCTCGTTGAATTCAAAGTGGGCAAAAGCGGCGTCACTCTCGCCAAAGCCGATCGTCTCGATGTCGCATTTCTGAAGCTGGCGCAGGAAACCTTCTCCGACTGGAACAGCAAGGAGGATGACGAGGCCTTCCGTGACTTATAACCGCTGGGACGTCGTCGCCGTCGACTTCCCGTTCGTCGAAGGAATGGACTCCAAGCGCCGGCCCGGCTTGATCGTTTCAGCCGCCCGGCTGCACGACACCCACAAAATCTACTGGATCGTGATGATCTCGTCGGCCGACGCGGGCGCGCGCACCGATGACATCTTGGTCACCGATCCTGAGAAAGCGGGCCTTCCCGTCAAATGCGCCATCCGCGTCGCGCGCCTGGCGGCAATCTCCGAATCGCTGATCAACCGCCGCCTTGGCGCCATCTCCGCAAAGGACCGCGCCGCCGTGGTGGGGTTGCTGAAGAAATTTGCGCCTTAGTTCCGGGACTGAGCGGCGCCGGGATGACAACGTGCCAGAGTTCACTATATGAGCACGTCCATGGCCCGCCCCTCCCCCCGCTACGCCTGTCAGTCTTGCGGCACCGCCTATCCGAAATGGAGCGGCCGCTGCGAAAGCTGCGGTTCTTGGAACTCGCTGACCGAGGAATCGGACTCCGCCGCCATTCCCGGCGCCAAAACCTCGGCCCGCGGCGGGCGCGTCATCCAGCTTGAACCCGTCAAAGGCACCTCCGCCCCACCGCCGCGCCTCCTGACGGGCATGGCTGAGTTCGACCGCGTCTGCGGCGGCGGCCTCGTGCCGGGCTCGGCCCTGCTCGTCGGCGGCGATCCGGGCATCGGCAAATCGACGCTGCTGCTCCAGGCCCTCACCGCGCTCGCCAAATCCGGCAAGGTCGCGGTCTATATCTCCGGCGAAGAAGGCATCGACCAGACGCGCCTGCGCGCCAAACGCCTCGGCCTGGAAGATTCGAAAGTCCAACTCGCCGCCGAAACCAGCCTGCGCGATATCCTGACGACCCTAGACAGCGAATCGCCGCCCGCCGTCCTCGTCATCGACTCGATCCAAACCGTCTGGTCCGACGCCATCGAATCGGCGCCGGGCACCGTCAGCCAAGTGCGCGCCTGCGCCCAGGAACTCATCCGCTACGCCAAGCGCCGCGGTACGGCACTGCTGCTCATCGGCCACGTGACGAAGGACGGCCAGATTGCGGGCCCGCGCGTCGTCGAGCACATGGTCGACGCCGTGCTCTATTTCGAAGGCGAGCGCGGCCATCAGTTCCGAATTCTACGCGCCGTCAAGAACCGCTTCGGCCCCACCGACGAGATCGGCGTCTTCGAAATGCTTGAGCAGGGCCTGACGGAAGTGGCAAACCCGTCATCGCTTTTCCTAGGCCCAAAGGAATCGCGCGCCTCGGGCGCCGCCGTTTTCGCCGGGGTCGAAGGCACAAGGCCGTTGCTTGTGGAAATCCAAGCGCTCGTGGCGCAAGCGAGCTACGGCGCCCCGCGCCGCGCCGTTGTCGGCTGGGATTCCGCGCGGCTTGCCATGGTGCTCGCAGTGCTCGACGCGCGCGCCGGCATCGGTATTTCGGCGCAAGATGTCTATCTCAACGTCGCCGGCGGCTTGCGAATTGGCGAACCGGCTGCCGATTTGGCGGCGGCAGGCGCGCTGGTGTCGTCGCATTTGGGCGTTGTTCTTCCGCCCGACACTGTTTTTTTTGGCGAGATCGGTTTGTCGGGCACGATCCGCCCCGTCGGACAGGCAGACGCGCGCCTGAAAGAGGCGCAAAAGCTCGGCTTTAGGCGTGCGTTTGTGCCGCCGGGAATTTCCGCACCGAAGGGATTAGAACTCACGCAAGTACCGTCCGTCGGCGCACTTGTTGCGCTTTTGAAAACGATTCATTAACCCAAGTGTTCGACACCTATGGTAGATCCATTTTCGCCATGGAGAGCCCACTGACGATCGTCGATTTTGGTGTGCTGGGGGTTTTGCTGGTCTCCGGCCTGATCGCGGCCTATCGCGGCTTCCTGAAGGAGACGCTGACGGTCAGTGCCTGGCTCGTCGCCTCACTCGCCGCCGTTTTCGTCTGGCCCGTCACCAAACCGTTCGCCCGCGCCCTCGTCGAACCGCAAATGCTGGCCGATATTTTGGCGCTGATCGGCGTTTTCTTTCTGCTCCTCATCCCTATTTCGTTCGTCAGCTTCCGCCTCTCCGAGCTCGTGCGCAGATCGAAAGCGGGCCCCCTCGACCGCTCGTTGGGATTTGTCTTCGGCATCGGCCGCGGCCTTCTCGTCATCGGTCTGGGTTATCTTGTGTTTTCATCGCTCGCGCCGCCGAAATCCCACCCCAGCTGGGTGCGCGAAGCGCGCCTGCTGCCGGTCATAAAGGGCACCGCCGACCTCATCAGCTCGCTCGGCGGCAAGCAAAAGGCGGACAAAGAAGACACCGCCGTCGCAGAAGATGTACAAACGGCGGAACCCGTCCACGAAACCAAAACCGCCGAAATCAAAACCACCAAACCGGTAGAGCCAAAGAAGCCGCCGCTGGTCGCGAACACCGACAACAAAGAAGGTAGTGGGGATAAGAGCAAATCCTATGATGCGGGCGAACGCCGCGCCTTGGATCAACTCGTACGCTCTACAGCGAAACCGAAATGAGCGCTGACATATCGACGAACCCCTTCGCGGACGACAAGCTCCACGAAGAGTGTGGAATCTTTGGCATGTGGGGCAAACCCGAGGCGGCGGCATTCGTGGCGCTCGGCCTGCATGCGCTCCAACACCGCGGCCAAGAAGCAGCCGGTATCGTCACCTTCGACGGTCAGCAATTTCACATGGAACGGCGCGAAGGGCTGGTCGGCGATCAGTTCTCCGCCGGCGGTCCGCTCGATAAGTTGAAAGGCAACAAAGCCATCGGCCACGTCCGCTACTCGACGACCGGCGGCTCGCTCAACCGCAACATACAACCTTTTTTCGCCGACGTGGCATCGGGCGGCATCGCGCTCGCCCACAACGGTAACCTCACAAACGCCCACGCGCTCAGAAAGCGTCTCGTGCGTAACGGTTCGATCTTCTATTCGACCTCCGACACCGAGTGCATCGTGCATCTCGTGGCAACCTCGACCGCAGGCCCCATCGTCGAACGCCTGATCGATGCCTTGAAGCAAGTCGAAGGCGCCTACTCGCTCGTCGCCCTCACGCGCAAAAAACTCATCGGCGTGCGCGATCCCTTGGGCGTGCGCCCGCTCGTCATCGGCAAGGTTGACGGCTGTTACGTGCTGGCCTCCGAAACCTGCGCCCTCGACATCATCGACGCCGAGTTCGTGCGCGACGTGCAACCCGGCGAACTCGTGGTCATCTCCGACGAAGGCATCGAATCCTTCAAACCCTTCCCGCCGCAACGCCCGCGCTTCTGCGTCTTCGAATACGTTTACTTCGCCAGACCCGACAGCATCATCGACGGCCTCGGCGTCTACGAAGTGCGCAAGGCCATCGGCGCCGAACTCGCGCGCGAAGCTCCCGTCGATGCCGACATGGTCGTGCCCGTGCCCGACTCGGGCGTGCCCGGCGCGCTCGGTTACGCCGAGGCGGCCGGCATGCCGTTCGAGCTCGGCATTATTCGCAACCACTATGTCGGCCGCACGTTCATCGAACCGAGCGACCACATCCGCCATCTCGGCGTGAAGCTCAAACACAACGCCAACCGCGCGCGGCTTAAGGGCAAGCGCGTCATCCTCGTCGACGATTCCATCGTACGCGGAACGACCTCGAAAAAAATCATCAAGATGGTGCGCGATGCGGGCGCCACCGAAGTGCACATGCGCATCGCAAGCCCCCCCACGACCGACAGCTGCTTCTACGGCGTCGACACCCCCGAAAAAGCAAACCTCCTCGCCGCGAACTACACCGTCGCCGAAATGTGCCGCTTCATCGGCGCGGATTCGCTGCACTTCATCACGATCAACGGCCTCTACCGCGCGCTGCGCCAAAACCGTCGCGACGGCACCACGACGCGCTATTGCGACGCCTGCTTCACCGGCGAATACCCAACCTCCCTCACAGACCGCGACAGCGAAACCGACAACGGTCAACTCTCGCTTCTGGCGATGTGATGCAACCCTCCAACACTGTCATCCCGGGCGAGGCGAAGCCGAGACCCGGGACCCAGGTGACTGGGTTCCAAGTGTCGACGCGCAGAGTCACCGAGCGCTTAGCGCTTCCTCGCGCAATCTCCTGGGTCCCGGGTCGCGCTCGCTTCGCTCTCTTGCCCGCGATGACAAGTAATTTGAAAGTTGGCGCATGCGCCTAACCAACCGCGTCGCCCTTGTCACCGGCGCCTCGCGCGGCATTGGCCGCGCCGTCGCCCTCGCCCTCGCGGCCGATGGCGCGCATGTCATCGCCGTCGCGCGCACCGTCGGCGCGCTTGAAGAACTCGACGACGAAATCAAACGGGCCGGCGGCAACGCCACACTGGTGCCGCTCGATCTCAAAGACGGCGCCGCCATGCCGCGCCTCGCCGAAGCCATCGTTCAACGCTGGCGCAAGCTCGACATCCTGGTTGGCAATGCCGGAGTTTTGGGGACGCTCACGCCCGTCACGAACATCGATCCGAAGCATTGGGTCGAGGCCCTCGACGTCAACGTCAACGCCAATTTGCGCCTGATCCAATTCTTGGACCCGCTGCTCAAAGCCTCCGACGCCGGGCGCGCGGTATTCATCACCTCGGGCGCCGCGCAAAACGCGCGCGCTTACTGGGGCACCTACAGCGCCACGAAAGCGGCCCTCGACGCCCTCATCAAAACCTACGCCGCCGAATGCGCCAACACGACCGTGCGCGTCAACCTCTTCAGCCCCGGCCCCGTGCGCACCGGCATGCGCGCTAAAGCCATGCCGGGCGAAGACCCGATGAAACTAAAAACGCCCGCGGAAATCGCCCCTCAGATCGTCGACCTCTGCCTGCCCGGCGAAACCCGCAACGGCGAGATCGTCGCCGTCAGCGCCTCACACTGACGGCTCTTTCGGTTTGCCGCCGAACATCCGCGCGACAACGCCCCGGATCGCTGCGCCAAATGCCAAGAGTCCCATCAGCACGAACTTCCAAGACGCCGCGAGAAAAACCAGAAGCCCTTTGAGCAAGCCGGCCTTCGCGGCGATACCGCCCGCCACCAACGCCGCCAACCCATAGGCCGCGACCGGATCGTTGGCCGCGTCGAAATCGGCATAACGATGCCCTTCGTTGAACGACACCATCGACAACATCTTCGGCACGTTCGCATTGATGTCCGGAAGCTGATTCATGCCGGCGATAACATTCAGTTGCAGCACACCCGTGCGCCCCAACGCGCGGATGGCATAGTTCAGCGTCTCGTCCTCGGTACCGAACTTCAAATGCTTCGCCCAATGCAGCTTATGCCCCGCCGCATCGTAAGACGGCTTCTGCGCCCACCCGACCAACGAGATCGCCGGATAACCCTGCTTCACGCGCTCTTCGCTGCCCGCCGCCGTGTCCGACTGCATCTCTTTCAGCAGATCGTCATAGTTGATCGAGGCTGCGTCGTCGTCCGAAACGTGCCCGTCATTGTCGTAGGTGATCATCGCCGCCCAACTCTCCGGCGCGAGCGGACTGACACCCTTGGGCACGATCGCGCCCAACACGCCTTCGGCCGCCCCCGGCGGATTGCCCCACACCTCGACCAAAAGCTTGGTCGCGTCGGTGGCATCCAAAAACGCAAAACCCTCGGCCACCACGACCGACGCCTGCCCGCCCGGCAGCACAATTGTGCCGTCGCGCTCGGTCAGACTGTTTGCAGCCAATTCCTGCGGTGAAGGAGCTTCCTTCGCCTCCGGCGCGGTCGCGTCATCGACGCTGGGTGCAGGCACCTCGGTCGGATCGGTGACGGGCGGCGGCACCAACGGTTCGCTGGCCGGCACTTCCGTCCCCGGTTGCGGCGGCGGAATATCCGCAACCGCCACCGCACAAAAAAGCACAGTCGACAGCGCCGAAGCCGTCAATACAGATCGAACGAGCATGGTCACTCCGCTGCGTTTGTTTGCCCTTACCGCAATAAGGCTACCAGCTTGGCCGCGCAAACGACAAGCCAGTGCGACTGTGCGCAATGGCACAAAAGACCAACGTAACGTTTAGTACTTCTTGCGCTTATCGAACGGATTGGCGCTCACCTTCACCTTCATGCGCACCGGCACGCCGGTAAAGCCGAAATGGTCGCGCAAGCCGTTCACCAGATAGCGCGCATAGTCCTCGGGCAACTCGCCGGCCTGGCTCGACGAGATAGCAAACGTCGGCGGCCGCGTGCGCGCTTGCGTGATGTAGCGGATCTTGATGCGCCTGCCCTTCGGCGCCGGCGGCGAGTGCTTCTCGAGCATCATCTGCAGCCAGTCGTTCAAACGATGCGTGCTGATGCGCATGTTCCAAAGCTTATGCTGCTCAAGCACCGCAGGCATCAGCATCTCGACGCCCTCGCCCGTTGCCGCCGACAGCGCCACGATCGGAACGCCGCGCCATTGCGGCAGCAA
>JAIOQG010000250.1 GCA_021413465.1 Alphaproteobacteria bacterium
CCGTAAGATAGTGACACGATAAGTGCCACTAAATACTGGAGCCGTCAAGACAAGACCTTTATGACAGTTTGAGGCGCCGCTGCCGGACCGCAAGCGGCGCCTCAAGCATCGGGTGAAAGCGGCCGCGTTTAGCGCGCGTACACCTGAACCACGGCACGTCGCCCGAAGTGGCGGCCGATCGTCTCATAGGCCATCGTCACGAACTTGATGTTGCGGCGATTTCCATAGAGGTCGATCGCACGCGTGCATTCGCCGGGATTCAGCACATGGCGCACGTTGAGATCTTGATGCCCGCCATTGTGGAACACGACGTCAAGGTCATAAAGGCGCACCGGCCGCTGATAAACGCACAGCTTCACCTGGCGATAGCGGTCGTAGCCGTGAGCGAAAATCGTATCGTACTCCGCGCGATGTCGCACATCGCGCGTGCCGATCAGCTGCCAAGAAGATTGCCAAGCGGGATAGGAATATTGAGCCGAAGCGGGTGCCGCCAAACCAAGGGTCAGCAAGACGCTGGCCAAAGCGAGTTTGAGTTTCATCTGATCCTCCTGTGATCTAGCCCGCAGGTCGCGACGACCGGCGCAGCAATTCGATGACGGGAGTTTCGCAAACCGAACCTGAAGCGAGCCGCAACGCCCCGTTCAGGAAGCGTTCATTCGCCGCGACATGTGACGAGCGCCACAACGTTTCCGCTGTGGCGCCGAATGGCTTGAGAAGTCAGGCGTCTATTGCGCCGCCTGAACCTTCGCGGCCCGCTCGGCCTTGTCGTGCGCGAGATAGCGCAAAATAGGCGACAGCACGATCAACCCCGCGCCGAGTGCCAGGCCCACAAGACCGATCATTTGGAACACCTCGACATAAGTGGCCAGCGCCTTACCGGGATCGAGCACTTGGCCCGCCACGGTTTCGGCAGCGGTCAACTCGGCCACCATGCCGCCGACATACTGCGCCCACGACGAAGCTAGGAACCATGTCGCCATGATTGTCGACACCACCGCCGCGGGGGCCAACTTTGTCATCTGCGAGAGTCCGACCGGCGAGATGCACAACTCACCCGTCGTGTGCAGCAAATAGGCCAAGACCAGGAAGATCAGCGGCACGCGGAAACTCTCATCCGCGAACTGCGCGCCCCACACCAGAACGAAGAAGCCGGCGCCCACCTGCAAAAGCGCAAGGCCAAACTTCAGGGCGGGGTTGGGATCGAGATCGAACCGCCCCAGATAGGCCCATAAGGCAGAGAATGCCGGCGCCATCAGCAAGATGAACCCGGCGTTGAACGACTGCGTCTGAGCCGCCGTGATCGACAGCGCTCCAACCGTCAACATCGTGTTGCGTTCGGTAAACTGATTGATCGACGACCCCGCCTGTTCGAACAGCGTCCAAAAGACGACGGATGCTCCAATCAGGAACAAGGCCAGGATCATGCGCTGCGCCTCGACGAAGGTGCACTGCGTCACCATGAAGATAAGCAGATAACTCAGCACCACGATTGAGCCTGCGCCCAGCATGTAGCCGACCCACTCGTTCTGTTGCACGATCAGCCAAATCAGCCCGACGCCTGCGATGCCGCACAGATAAATGAACCACTCCAAATTGATCGGACCCAAGAACGGCTTCCTGATCCGCTCCGGATCTGGCGGCTCGCCTTTGCCTTCGAGCAGCGGCTTGCCCAGACCGAACACGATGAAGCCCAACGCCATACCGACGCCGGCCGCACCGAAGCCCGCCCACCAACCGATATTGGTGCCGAGCCAACCGCAAGCGATCGCGGCCCAGAACGCCCCCAGATTGATGCCGTAGTAATAGAGCGTGAACCCCGGATCGCGGCGCGGGTCGCCCGTGCTGTAGAGCTGTCCGACGATCGTCGAAATGTTGGCTTTCAAAAACCCGACACCCATGATGATGAGCGCAAGCGCCAGAAAGAAGATGTCGGTGTAGATCCGGTCGGCGTGCTTGACCGTCAATTCGAACGACCCCTTCGGCAGGATCGACGGAATCGGCGAGCCCTCGGGCAGTCCCTTAATCTCAAGCCCGCCATCGGTCGAAGCGCCATAAGCGTATTTCTTGCCTTCGACCATCAAACCCACTTGGCGCGCTTCCATGCGGCCTTCGACGTCGAACACATATTGCTGGCCCTGATAGGTCAGCACTTGCTGCGCCGCCGGACCTTCGATGCCCATCGTAAAGTGACCGGCAACCAACAGGATGGCGCCGAAGGCAATCGCCTTGCGCGTGCCGATAAACTGATCCGCCAAGAACCCGCCGATCAACGGCAGCAAATAAACAAGCGACGTATAGGCGCCGTATTGCCGGGCGGCGTCGCCGTCGTCGAACAGGAAATGCTGCGTCATGAAAAAAATCAGCAGCCCGCGCATGCCGTAATAGGAAAACCGCTCCCACATTTCGGCAAAGAACAGGATGAACAACCCCCGCGGATGGCGCGACAGCTGCCACAGCACCGGAATGGCCGTAGCGACCGTGATCACGATCCCGGCGAGAAAGACGATATCCATGGGTCTAGCGTTCCCTGAAAAACCTGCGAAACAGACGCAAACAAGACCATGCGCCCCACCGATTCACAAGCGCATGAGGCCGTCACACCGCCAGACCGCCGGCCGGGTGTTGCCTCTAATCCCGCCGCGTCCTTAACGCCGCAAGAACATTGCCCACGTTCCCGGTCCGTCCGCTGAAAATAAGCGCCACCCCCGCGTCGAACAGCGTCTTGACCCCGACAAGAATGACCAGCGCCCAGACCGGCGACCCGATCTCCCCGATCAACCACCCACCGGCAAGCACCGTTAGGTGCAGTGCAAAAACGCGCGGATAGGGCTCGAACATCATGTCGTCGGGCGTACGTCCCTTAAACCCCTCCGTACGCAGACTATCGATGACCAGGAACAGAACCTGCCACGCCATGATCGCGAGCACCGGCCCCGCGAACCCGCCGCTCAGCTCTTTGAGGCCGCCGCCGATCACGCCGAAAAAGACGATCACAAAGACGCCGTGCACCATGGTGAAAATGCCGTAGTGCAGCATGAAAAACATCGTTGTGCTGCGCCCGCCGGCCACCGCGTTCGTCCGCGTGCAAATCTCCAAGCGCACGGCATGCGTCAGCCCGATCGCGACATTCTCGAACCAATAGAGGATCAACACCTCAAACACGTTCCACCCGAACCAAATCACGCCGATCAGCGGGATCGCGTTGACGAGAAGAGTGCCGAGAAGGTGGACGAGGGCGTACATGGGACCTGCCGGAATCGAGTAAATCGTTCGAAGGCATAACACGAGCCCCCCTCGAACAGTCCTTGCCCAGAAGGTCCGCGCGCCCTAGGTTTCACGCATCTCGCAATTGCACAAAGGGCCACCTCCATGCTCGGACGCCTCAACCACGTCGCCATCGCCGTGCCGGACATCAAAGCGGCGGCGGAGATCTATCGCTCCACCTTCGCCATGGGTGGGCACGTGTCGAAGGAAGTGGCCCAGCCCGATCACGGCGTCACCACCGTCTTCGTCGAACTGCCGAACACCAAGATCGAACTGCTCGAACCCTTGGGCGCCAATTCGCCGATCGCGAACTTCCTCAAGAAAAACCCGTCCGGCGGCATTCATCACGTCTGCTACGAGGTAGAGGACATCATCGCCGCGCGCGATCAAATGCTGGCCAAGGGCGCAACGATCACCGGCACCGGCGAGCCCAAAATGGGTGCGCACGGCAAACCCGTCATCTTCATGCACCCCAAGGATTTCAACGGCACCCTCATCGAGCTGGAACAGGTTTAGCGCCCATGGGCATCGCGGGTTCGCTGATGGTGATCATCATTGCTT